>CAZNGK010000031.1:8329-11959 GCA_964572575.1 uncultured Thermoplasmatales archaeon
CTTAATTAATTTATCTTATTTAATTTATCTTGATTTTATCCAGATATTCCCTAAATTTTTTTGCAGATTGTCCTCTATGAGAAAATTTATTTTTCTTCTCCATTTCCATCTCTCCAAAAGTTTTCATTTCATTTTCTGGAATAAAAATTGGATCATATCCAAATCCTCTATTTCCCCTTATTTCCATTGAAATATTTCCTCTACATTCTCCTCTAAAGATGTGTATTTTTCCATCATAGTATGCAATTACAGAAACAAAAATTGCTTTCCTGTTTTCTTTTCCCTCCATAAGCTTTAGTATTCCTTCATTTCCTAATGTTTTAAATACATAAGAAGAGAATACCCCAGGAAATCCATTAAGAGATTCTATGAAAAGACCTGAATCCTCAACAAAAAAATCTTCATCAACTTTATCTTTTAAATATTTGATTCCATATACTGCCACTTCCTCTAACATATCTGCTTGAATTTCTGGATAAGGAAGAGAGAGCATCTTAATGTCCCTTTTAAGCACATTTTTAATTTCTTCAAATTTATGCCTGTTTCCAGTTACAAAATACATTATGACACCTTCCTCATATATCTTCCCCGCCTTTCTATTTCCTTTATCTTTCTCTTCACTTCCTCAGCTTCGTTAAAGCAGTTAGCATATGCCTCAATAACCCAGGAAAACAGTTTATTATTTCTATGCGCCGCCTTAAACGCTTCCATCAATAAATGCAAATCAACACCTCTATCCTCATTCTCCTGACTCCTCATACCAAGACCAAAATCAATGAAAAAAATTCTTTTCTTATATAAAATCATATTCGATGTTGTAATATCTCCATGAACTATGCCATATGAATGCAGATTTGCAATGCTCTCACCAATTTTATAACATATTTCCTTCTGCATGTTCTGGCTTTTTTTATCAAGCACATCTTTTAATCTTTCTCCATCCACATACTGCATTATAATTTCCTTACTGTCTAAATTCACATCATAAATTACTGGCACGCACACGCCTGCCCGGCGGGCTGACGCCATAAGCAATGCTTCCTTTTTTGTTCTTTTTTCTCTGATTTCTTCGTCTATTTCCTTTATTCTGTATCCCTTCTTTATTCTTCTTTTTAGGATGACTTTTCTTCCATGCCATTCTGAAAGATATATTTCTGCTTCTGCCCCTCTCTTTATTAATTTTTCCATACTACCTCCACATCATCTGTTCTGTAATTTTGTTTAATTTTTGTATCCTCTATTTCATGTTTTACCCCTGCTTCATACATTAGCAAAGATGTCCACGCAATCATTGCTCCATTATCAACTAAAAACTCATTTGGAGGACAGAAGAACTTTGCCTGCCTTTCCTCAGCCATTTTTTTCACTATGCTCTGCAATCTTTTATTGCATGCAACCCCTCCTCCAAGCAATACTTCTTCCTTTTCAGTATGAGCCATTGCTCTCTCTGTCACTTCTGCAAGCATGCTGAAACATGTCTCCTGCAAGGAATAACAAATGTTCTCTACTCTTTCTTTTTTTATGAGATGAACACATGCTGTAAGTATGCCAGAAAAAGAAACATCCATTCCTTTAACAGAGTATGGAAGGGAAATATATTTCCTTCCTTTTCTTGCCAGCTCTTCTATTTTTGGTCCGGCTGGAAATGGCAAGCTTATCTCTCTACCAAATTTATCTAAGCAATTTCCTATGCCTATATCAAGAGTTTCTCCAAATACCCTATATCTCCCTCCCATAAAAGCTATAACTTGTGTATTTCCTCCTGACACATATAAGAGCACAGGATCGCTACATTCTGTCAAAGCTCTTCCAATTTCAAGATGAGCAATGCAATGATTTACACCAACAACTGGCTTTTTCAACATCAAGGAGAGAGTTCTTGCAGAAGTGGCAGCTGTCCGCAAACATGGCCCAAGCCCGGGACCAATTGAAAAGCCAATTACATCTATTTCTTTTGTAGATATGCCTGCTTTCTCAATACTTTCTTTTATTATAGAAGGAATATATTTTGCGTGATGATTTGCTGCCTCTCTCGGATGTATGCCTCCCTTTTCTGGTTTATACATTCGTGAAATATGGGAAAGAATTTTACATTTATCATCGATTTTTTCAACAATTCCTATGCTTACGGTATGAGCCGTTCCTTCTATTCCAAGAGAAATCATAGATTTTTAATAAGATCAGCAATTTCCTCTCTCTTCTCTTTTTCCTTTGGCAGTGCTATTGAAGCTTTCCATTTTCTTGTTCCATCTTCTAGATAGTAGCCTCGAGAAATAGAAATAAATTCATTTTCTCCTTCCTCGCTTATTGCCTTTTTCCTTGCTACTTCTATAAAATTATTTCTTCCAAATTTTATTTCTTTTGCTTCTATTATTTCATATTCTACCATTTTATCATGCATAATTCTCTTCATGCATTTAAATCTTATGGGATACGTGAAAGTTATGGGTTATGAGAAAATTATGGGTTATGGAGAAATGATGAAAGCTTCTATACTATCTGTAGTTTGCAAACCATAGGCGTCGTATGCAACAGCCTCCAGAATATGATGTCCCATGCTGTTTTCCCACGTCCATTTTTCTCCTTCCATCAGCTCTGCCTTCATTACATTGTCCACATAAATCTCTATTTTTTCAATGCCATCTTCATCAAAAGCAAGAATTTCCACTGTTTTCTTTCCAATTATCACTGTTTTTCCAATAGAAATTATTTCTCTGTCAAAAATATAAAGATAATTTTGTTTTGGGGATATTATTGAAACAGATGGAGCGATATTTCCTCCGGGTATGCTCGCTGAAACTGCATCAACATAATATGCATTAAATGGATTTTTATCAGGGGGACTTGCATATTGAGTATGTGCTGTTTTATTAAACAAAACAGCATACACCATAATATTATTCATGTCATACTGGTCAATATCTGGATATCCTCTTCCATCTGGGATCCATGAAGCACCTATAAAAATTTTTTCTCCAGCAGGAATGGTTATATTTTCATCATATGCAAAGTCAAGAAAAGCAAAATGATACTGCTTGGCTGAATAATCATCCCATCTCGAATTAATCTCTGCAATATATATTTTCAAATTTCCCTCATATTCATTTTCCCCCAAATTTTCTATATACACCTCTATAGAAATTCCTTGCCAGCATGGACATTGATTCCATGAAGTATTTAAATCTATTACAATGGATGGCTTTTCTCTCTTCATGCAATCCTCTATTGCCTTTTTATATTCCTCTTCATCTGATCCAAGCACAACTTTATAGCCTCCATCAAGAAATACTGTTGGATACCAGTAAAAATTATAGTCATTTTTTATCCTGTCATATGCTCTATCGTTTTTGTCTCCAACCATAGTTACATAATACACTGGATATTTATGGCTGGAAAAAATCTCAAACCATAATTCATTGGCAGAAGGACAGTCTGGACAGTAAGAGGCAGAAGCTACTTCGACAAATACTGCAGAATTTACTGCAGGCAAGAGTATCAACGCTACCATCACTGCTGAGATAACAATTGTTAACTTTTTCATGTGCAATAAATTGAATTGTATATATAAATGTTTGTGCATCGATTAGGAAATGTAGATGAGAAGTGTGAGGCTAAAATGGCTCCATTAAT
>CAZNGK010000032.1:0-4491 GCA_964572575.1 uncultured Thermoplasmatales archaeon
GTGAGAGGAGGAATTAAAACTGTAGTTAGAGTTTCTTCTGATGAGTGATTTTGACTGATAAACGGCTTTAACTGAGGTAATTTTGAATTGAGATGGAATTGCACAATATTTTGCTACACGGCATATATCTCACATATTTACAGTTTAACTTATACAACCGCTACCCTGTTCATCGAAATGCATATATAACAAAAACAAATTTTAGAAGCGATTTGCATGAGGAAAGTAACTTTGTTAATAGTTGTGTTGTTAATGGCTTCTATGGCTGTAAATGCTATATCGCTGAATGCAAATTTTGAATGGCTTCCAGAAAATCCAACTGATTTAGAAGATGTGCATTTTTATGATACCTCGGAAGGGAATGTGGTTGCATGGGTGTGGTATTTTGGAGATGGAGAGAGTAGTACAGAAAAAAATCCGGTTCATAGGTATGAAGACAATGGCACCTATACAGTAAGGCTTGTTGTTTGGGATAAGTATGGGAATATGGATTATGTAGAAAAAGATATTGTTATTTTAAATGTCCCTCCAGTTGCAGATGCTGGAGAGGACATAATATCAAATGAATATTTAGTAGCATTCAATGCAAGCTCAAGCTATGATCCAGATGGTTCAATAACTGATTATATATGGGATTTTGGAGATGGGGATACTGCACATGGTAAAAAATTATCTCATGAATATGAGAATGAAGGAATATATAATGTGGAATTGACTGTATATGATAATGATGGAGCCAGCAATAGCGATGGGATAAATGTTTTGGTTGATGTGACTCCTCCAAAAACAAATTATTCTCTGGAGGAGGAAAAAGAATGGTATAATAATAAAGTGAATGTAACTTTAAATGCAACAGATAATTTAGCTGGAGTTAATGTAACAAAATACAAAATAAATGATGGAGACTGGGAAAATTATACAGGAAGCTTTAATGTAAGTGAAGAGGGGATAAATAAAGTCTATTTTTATAGCATAGATAATGCAAGTAATGAGGAAGCAGAAAAAAATGTTACAATAAGAATAGACTATACGAAGCCAGAAACAAATTATACAATAAATGCAACATATGGAAATAATGGATGGATAAGAAGTTCTGCAAAGATAAAGTTTAGTGCAAAGGATAATTTAGCTGGAGTTAATGTAACAAAATACAAAATAAATGATGGAGACTGGGAAAATTATACAGGAGAAATAACCATATCTGTCGATGGCATTCATACAATAAGATTTTATAGCATAGATAATGCAGGAAACAGAGAGGATGAAAGAAACTTTACAATAAAGATAGACACAAAGGAGCCAACAGTTGCCTTAAATCTGCCAAAAGAAGGTTACATATATATTGCAGGCAGGGAAATAATACCAACTCTTTTTGATAGAACCTATATTATAGGAAAGTTTACTGCAGAAGTAACAGCAAATGATACAAGATCAGGCATCGCCTATGTTGAATTTATATTAAACAATCAAACTCTCTTTAAAGATTATGTTGCCCCATATACTGCTGAACTACCTCAGGAATTTCCTCTTTCAATTAATACACTGAAAGCCATAGCATATGATAATGCAGGGAATAAGGCAGAAAGTACAGAAATTACTTACATAAAGATATTTTAGGTAAGGTTTTACATCTCTTATCTAAGGTTTTACATTTCCTCTTCCAACCTCTTTCCCTTCATATTCTATTTTTAAAATTCTGTGATAGGGTATATGTCCCTTAGTTGTTTCTAAGAAATATTTACCTATCTCCTTAATATCGTCTCCATTTACATATCCCATATCATTTATTTCTCCTCTGCTAACATACCATACTGTAACCTTGCTAAAATCATATCTTTCATCCCACTTTAGTTTATCAAGCAATTCCTTCATGCTGTCACCTTTCACAAAAATTTTATATACCTCCTCCTATATTAGAATTTACTCTTTTGAGGTGTATCATGGAAAATAAGAAAGGAACTACCACACTTGGGCTGGTGTGTAAGGATGGTGTAGTGGCTGCTGCTGAGCATCGCGCAACTATGGGAACAATGATTGCCCATAAGGTAGCAAAGAAAATATTCAAAATAGACGAGCATTTACTTCTTACCACTGCCGGCTTAGTTGGAGATGCCCAAATTTTGGCAAGATTCCTGAAAGTTGAGGCAGAGCTGTATAAACTGGAAAGGGAAGAAAAAATGCCAGTAAAGGGGGCAGCTACTTTGATGGCAAACATATTGAATCAGAGGAAATTCTATCCATATTATGTTCAACTAATTATCGGAGGAGTAGATTCAACAGGAGCTCATGTTTTCTCGCTAGACCCAGCAGGAGGAGCTATCGAGGATATTTACACAACAACAGGTTCAGGCTCTCCATATGTGTTTGGCGTGCTTGAAGATCATTACAAGGAAGGTATAAGCGTTGAAGAAGGAATAGATCTTGCAATAAGAGCAATGACAGCTGCAATGAAAAGAGATTCTGCTTCAGGAAATGGAATGGATATTGTGGTAATTACTAAGAAGGGCTATAGAGAATTAACGCGTGAGGAAATTGAGGAAAGGAAAAAGAAAATTGGGTTATAAGCGTAATATTCATGCCAGTTGAAGACATTTTAAACAGGGTAAAAGAGGAAATAAAAGCGGTTATCCCAGCTGAAATAAGCATAACAGATATAGAATTTGAAGGAGCTGAACTCGTTATTTATACCAAGGATCCAGAAAAATTTGCAGAACAGAGCGATTTGGTGAGACAGCTTGCTAAAAAACTACAGAAAAGAATTGTTGTTAGAGCAGATCCTTCTGTTTTGGAGGATATTGAAAAAGCAGAGAAAAAGATAAGGGAATTGGTTCCTAAGGACGCAAACCTCGTTAATATATATTTTGAGCCAGATGTCGGAGAGGTAACAATAGAAGTTGAAAAACCTGGAGTTGCAATTGGGAAAAAGGGAACTTTATTAAATGAGATAAAGAAAGCAATAGGATGGACTCCAAAAGTGATAAGGGCTCCACCTATGCCTTCGAAAATAGTGCAGGATGTGAGAAGATATCTCCGTATGGTTGCAGAAGATAGAATACAGTTCCTCAGAAGGCTGGGCAGAAGACTTCATCGAGGAGTAAGCGAGGGAGAAAAATGGATTAGAATAACTTCCTTAGGAGGATACAGAGAGGTAGGACGCTCCTGCACACTACTTTCAACGAAGGATAGTAAAATACTTATCGATTGTGGAATTGATGTATCCTCTCCTGATAATGGTTCTCCTTATATCCATATGCCTGAAGTTCTGCCTTTGGAATCAATAGATGGAGTTGTTGTTACACATGCCCATTTAGACCATTCAGGCTTGGTGCCAATGCTATTTAAATATGGATATGATGGACCCATTTACACAACATATCCAACCAGAGATGTGATGGTCCTCCTCCAGATGGATTATTTAAGAGTATGTGGAGACGAAGCAAAGAAACCTCCATATGGTTCTGAACACATCAGAAAAGAAATACAGAACACCATCCCACTTAACTATGGAGATACAACAGATATAGCTCCTGATATCCGCCTCACCATGCATCGTGCTGGCCATATCCTCGGCTCTGCAATATGTCATTTTCAT
The DNA here is from genome assembly GCA_964572575.1 of uncultured Thermoplasmatales archaeon. Taxonomy (GTDB): domain Archaea; phylum Thermoplasmatota; class E2; order UBA202; family JdFR-43; genus VBQI01. The sequence goes on from CAZNGK010000032.1 coordinate 3,593, forward strand.
ATTGGCGATGGCCTTTTCAACATTGCCTTTTCTGGGGATATAAAATATGAAAAAACATGGCTTTTCAGCTCTGCTGCCACCCATTTCCCGCGCCTTGAGGCATTGGTGCTTGAATCAACATATGGTGGAAAGCAGGATGTTCAGCCATCAAGGAAAAAGGCGACAGAACAGTTAAAAGAGATTATAAAAAAGACTCTGGAAAGCAAGGGGAAGGTGCTTGTGCCTGTTTTTGCTATTGGTAGATCGCAGGAGGTTATGATTGTCATTGAACATTTAATGAGGCAGAAGGAAATACCCGAAGTTCCTGTATATCTGGATGGCATGATATGGGAGGCAACAGCAATACACACTGTATATCCAGAATATCTAAATGCAGATTTGCGTCAGAAAATTTTCCAAGAAGGAGAAAATCCTCTTATGGCTGATATATTTGATAGAGTGGATAGCTATGATAAGAGGAGGGAGATTATTGATGAAGAAGATGAATGTATTGTGCTAGCAACAAGTGGTATGCTGAATGGTGGACCTGTCATGGAATACTTTAAAGCATGGGCTGAAGATGAGAGAAGCACCCTTGTATTCGTTGGTTATCAGGCAGAAGGCACGCTGGGAAGGAAAATACAGAAGGGATGGAAAGAAATTACTGTTGGAGATAAGAACATAAAAGTGGAAATGAACATTGAAACATGCGAAGGTTTTTCTGGCCATTCTGACAGACAGCAACTCATGAACTATGTGAGGAATCTTACTCCAAAACCAAAGAGAATCATTATAAATCATGGAGAGGAAACGAAGTGCGTTGATTTGGCGGCGAGTATTCATAAAAAGTTTGGAATAAAAACTCTTGCAATAAAAAATCTTGAAACAGTTAGATTTAGGTAATTGCGAGATTTAGGTAA
>CAZNGK010000032.1:4591-11626 GCA_964572575.1 uncultured Thermoplasmatales archaeon
AGGTAATTGCGAGATTTAGGTAATAATTTATAAATAATCAAATAATTATACTCAAGGTGAATTATCATGCTGAAAAAAGGAATATTGCCCATTGTTTTCGCTCTGCTTCTGGTAGCAACTGTATTGCAGGCAGGAGAAGCCGAAGAAGATGGTCTTGTAACAAATTTTACTTTTGAGCCTGAGACTCCTTTAACATTTCAAACTGTATTTTTCTGGGATGAATCTACCTATAATGGAGAGAATGTTACAAACTGGCCATGCAATTTTACATGGGACTTTGGAGATGGAAGTGTAAGCTATGAAAAAAATCCTCAACATGAATATACAAAGGCAGGAACATATAACATAACTCACACAGTTGTTCTATATCTTGATGGAAATACAACTAAAATTGATTCTGTGACAAAGCAAATTATTGTGAGGAATAGAAAGCCTGTTGCAAAATTTTACTGGACGAGGAGCGATGGTCAGTTAACATTTTATGCAAATTTTCCATATGACTCCTCATATGATCCAGATGGAGTCATCACAAACTATACTTGGAATTTTGGAGACGGGAATTTTGCATATGGAATAGTTGTAAGCCATGAATATGGAAGTGCTGGAGAATATAATGTAACTCTTACAGTTTATGATGATGATGGCGATTCTAACTCAACTTATCGCATTATTCACAGCGCAAATAAATTGCCAGTAGTTAACTTCAGCTACTCTCCATTAAATCCAACTGATTTAGATACTATAACGTTCGTAAGTTCAAGCTATGATCCAGATGGCTACATTGTAAACTACACATGGGAATTTGGTGATGGAAGCTTTGCATATAATGATACGGTTTCTCATAAATATGATGATGATGGCTCATATAATGTTCGATTGCAAATAATAGACAATGAGGGGGCATTCAATAGCACACAGAAAATAGTTTATGTGAGCAATGTCCCGCCTGTAGCCAATTTTTCCTGGGAGCCTTTTTATCCAATTCCTGAGAGAAATGTTACATTTAATGCAAGTTCAAGCTTTGATTTGGATGGATACATCAAAAATTACACATGGGACTTTGGAGATGGAAGCTTTGGATATGGGGAAGTTGTAAAACATAATTATTCATCATCTGGAATTTACAATATAACTTTAACAGTTTATGATGACGATGGTGCAAATTCAAGCATGTATACAAGCTTGTTGATTGCAGATTTTTATGTAGATGAAAATGTATATGATCCAGCAAATCATACCTGGACAAAAATACAGGATGCCATTGATAATGCAACAGATGGCACATTCATTTATGTGAGAGAAGGCATATATCATGAAGATGTTTCTGTTGACAAAGAAGTGATAATTGAAGGAAAAAATGCCATTGTCAGTGGAAGCGAATACTCATTTTCAATAGAAAAAAATGGGGTGAAACTGCTGAATTTAACTATAACTGATTCCAATAAGGGAATAATTTTTTCCTCAAGTCATTGTATAGTTGAGAATTGTGAAATGAGTGGAAATGAAATTGGAGCAATTATTTATGGGGATAACAATGCAATAAGGAATAGCACAATATCATCACTTAATACTTCCATATTAATTTATGGAAATGAAAACGATGTAGAGGGAAATTATATTAACGGAGGAATGTATGGGATAAAATTACAAGGAAATGAAAATACAATTTTTGGAAATGATATAAAAGGCTTTTATGGAATACTTTTGATAGGTGAAGATAACCAAATAGAGGAAAATGACATATATCAATGTTCTTTTGGCATTCATTTAGATAATGATAACACAATTTTAAACAATAGCTTCTCTTCAAATGGATTTGGAATATATGCAGAAATAGATGCTTTCATAGGATATAATGAATTTTTGGATAACTATTACTCCATATTTTCCTCCAACTTTGTTGAAATACACGATGCAATATTTGTAGGAAATATTGTTTCCATTTCTTCAGGTAATGCATACGTAGAGAATGTGAGCATAGAAGGCGGAGGCACAGGCATTGAAATTGAAGAAGGGGAAATAAAGAACTCTTCGATCAATGATGCTACAAAAGCAATAAATGCATCTCATGCCTTAATATTTAACTGTAACATAGAAGATTGTGGCATAGGGATATGTGGGGAATATAACGAGATTTTCAACACTACCTTATCTTTTAATGGAATTGGAATAAATGGTGAAAATAGCATCATTGAAAATAGCTCTCTTTACAAAAACACATATGGAATTATGGTAGCTAACTGCATTATTAAAAATACATCCTTTATAGAAAATGAAAATGGAGCCTTATTTGGAGAAAATAACACAATTTTCAATTCATTTTTCTCATTGAACTCAAATGCTATGTGGATTGATGGAGAAGAAAATAAAATTATGGAATCGACAATAGATGGAAATGATGTGGGCATAAGTGTTGAAAGCTCCCGCAACATGTTTGAAAATAACTACATAGCCAACAATACTTATGGCATGAAAATTCTGTCAGCTCCTTATAACTCGCTGTTCAGCAATACATTCATCAATAATACATACAACTTTGATATGATTGGAAGCAAACTTCATCACTTTTATCAGTCTATACCAGTAAACAATACTGCAAATAACAAACCATTTTTCTATCTGATTAATGGATCAAACATGGATATATCAGGAGATTATGGATATTTTGCACTGATTAACTGTGATAATATATCAGTTAATGAATTAGAAACTTTCCATAATGGAGAAGGTCTTTTAATGGTGGAATGCAGTAACATTTCCATTAATGGAGGTAATTTCTCCTATAATCTTGAAGGAATTTATATTCTGAGAGGAGAAAATATTATTCTCAATAACATATATGCAGAAAATAACATTGATGGCATATCCTCAAAATCTTCTTCATATCTGTCTATATTTAATTGTACTGCAAAAAATAATGCAAAAGGAATTAATCTGTTTAATGTGGAGAGGAATGAGGCATTTATAACACTGTACAATATTTCCTTAGAAGGAAATGTCAATGGCATAAATGTAGAGAATCTTGAGGAAGTATCAATAGAAAAAATGATGGCAAAGAAAAATGAAGAAGATGCAAACTTCTACAATAGTAACGTTTCCATTAAGAATTGTGAAATGAATGGAAGCACTGGCATAAAAGCAAATAATGCAGATATTGAAATATTCAATGTGAGTTTCTTCAATACTTTTTCAATAGATGCTTTAGCATCCTCCATCCAGTTTATGGGATGTAATTTAAGTAATGCTTCTACAGCCATAAAAGCATGGCAATCCTCAATTGATATTATTTCATGTATTTTTTCAAATAATGAAATTTCCTTTAATATATCCAACTCTGATATTTACATTAACAAAAGCAAGATTGATGGAGATAATGAAAACTTGCTGAATTCTTCTTCTATTAAAATAGTAAATACAACGTTCTGCAACAACTCCAATGCTCTGAATATCCTGAATTCAGATGGGTTGATTTACAGCTGTGAGTTTTATTCAAATAGCCGTGCATTGTTTATCATGAATTCTTCACTAAATGTTTTGAATGAAAGCATGTATCAAAATGGATACTGCATTGTCATTGAAGCTTCAAATAATGTTGTAATGAATGGAACTTTCTGGAACAACAGCATTGGAATTTCAATTAATGGCACAGGCAATATAATCAGAGAAATTCTTTTCCATCATAACAACAAGGGAATTTTGATAGACGGTTCATACAATATAATCAAAAACTGTTCATTCTGGAAGAATTTCTATGGAATTGTTGCAGATGGAATAAACAACACAATCTACCATAATAATTTTGTATATAATGCAGAAAATGCCATAGAGAATGGAGAAAATATATGGAACATTTCATATCCAGAAGGAGGAAATTACTGGTATGATTATGCTGGGGAAGATTTATTTAGTGGGAAGGCACAAAATGAAAGTGGAAGTGATGGAATAGGTGATATACCTTATGAAATTGATGGAAGCGTAGATTCATATCCTCTCATGGATTATTATGCAGGAGCCGCCCATATGCCAAATGAGAAGCCAATTGCAAACTTCTACTTCTATCCTGCCTCGCCTTTTTCCTTAGAAAAAGTTGTATTCGTTGACACATCCTATGATGAGAATGGAAAAATGGATATTGTTTCATGGCATTGGAATTTTGGAGACGGTAATACAAGCGATGAAAAGAGCCCATCTCATTCATATAAAAAGCCTGGGTGGTATAATGTAACGCTTGAAGTGGAAGATAGAGCTGGAGAGAAAGACAATGTGACATATGCCATTCATGTAAGAAATCTTGCTCCTGTTGCAAACTTCTCTTGGCAACCTGAAACAATTCGTTCTCATGATTTAGTTGATTTTGATGCAAGTTCAAGCTATGATGCAGATGGCTACATTGTAAACTACACATGGGATTTTGGAGATGGAAGCTTTGGATACGGCATGAGCCTAACCCATAAATATACGAAGCCTGCAGAATATAAAGTTACACTCACCATTAAGGATGATAACGGCAGCATAAGCACTCATGAAGCAATAATAGAAGTTGGAAACAGACCGCCAAGCGCCCAATTTGCCTATGTGCCAGAAGAGCCGACAGTTGGAGAAAAAATAAACTTTAGCGACTTATCAAGTGATGTAGACGGAAACATTGTAGAATGGAAATGGATTTTTGGTGATGGAAGCATTTCATTTGAGAAAAATCCATCTCATGAATATACAGAAGCTGGAGAGTATGAAATAACATTAATTGTAAAGGATGATAAGGGAATGAGTGCAAATATAACAAAGACAATAAAGGTTATGGAGAAGGAAATGCCTTCATTTGAATTATTCATTTTCGTTGTTGCAGTAATTGCCATCATTGTGTGGAGAAAGAGACTACGTTAAAAAGGCTACGTTAAAAAGAATAGATTAAGAAGGCTACGTTAAATTAAAAATATATGCATAAATAGCATCTCGGCACTGATTTCCATTTCCATTTCTATATCCAACAACTTTTATTTCATATTTCCCTAAAGCATACTCATTAAAAAGCCAAGTATTTTCCTCTCCTTTATATTTCAGCTGATTATTCATATATATCTCAATATATTCTACATTGCTTGAATTTATTTCAATTGTTATTCTCCCTACCACAACTGTATTCTTCATCGGAATTATTTCCCTATCGTTAAAATAAAGATGACCTCTTGGTTTTATTATATTCACACTCATATTTTCCTCAATAATTTTTGCAATCAATAAACTCCCTTTTTTAATTTCATGAGTTAATTCTTTTCCATAGAAAGTCCCAGTTCGAATGTTTCCATTCGTATCTCTTTCCATATATTCTACCCTTTGTCCTTCATAAGGAAGTTTTATCTTTAAAACGGTATCATCATATGCATAAAAACAACTTATCCTTCCAGCTCTGCACACACAACTGCAGGGAGCTTGCAAGGCATCATTAATAATATTGGATATTGGAAAACTTGCCTCTGCATCTAGCCCCGCGCCGTTTATGAAAACAAAATTTTTATTTCTGACTATAAAAACAAAATTTACTCCTGAAAAACTTCCTTCTGAAAGGATTTCGCCATCGACATCTCCCTCTTCAATTGAATTAAATAGATACCATTCGTCTCCTAAATGATAATATTCTACTCCATTATATCTTCCTTTAATCTTACTTTCTCCATACAATACTTCAAAAGAATCTTGATTGATTCCAATTACATTCCTTACCCTTTTCCAACTCCCTTCTACTGGAAGTTCGCCAGCCACTTGGAGGAAAACCATTTTACTTTGATTGAATAGATTTAAAATTGTAGATGGCAAGAAGAGGGTTTCATTCATTTTCCCTCTAGTATATATGTAATATACATCTGCATTTTCAATTGGCTCATCGGTTATGAATACTTCATATCCACTTGCTTCTGCAGCATTTGATATGGATGGATATGTTATGTCAAATAACTGCCAAGAATCAGCATCTTCTTTTCCATCGCTTAAATAAACAATTATATTGAAGATAGGTCTTTCTTCATAAAAGGTGAAATTATTTGCAATTTCCTCAACATTTTTTGGCTCAAAATTCTCAAAATCTTCCCTGCTATAGAGCATTGCAAATACATGGCTAGGATTATACTGCACAATCCTCATTGCAAGAACATTTTCCATATTTGTTACACTTCCCAAAGCCCAGTCCTCAGGGCAGCTTTTAACCCACAATTCTTTTCCAAGTCCATTTGAGAAACCAGCAGCCATTTGCCATCTTATTAAATCATCGTTCATGTAATAATCTTCTGTCATTAGTACATGACAATTTGAATATGCATTGAATGCATTGCTACCATCTTCATTAAACCAGGCAACATCAAATGGAATATGTTTATGAATATACTTCACATTATTTTCCTGGCAAATGGAATAGATAGCTGGCATCCAGTCTGCAATAAACATTTCTTCAGATATTCCATCTATACCATAATCAATAAGCTCTTTAACGATGTTTACAACATCTTCCTTAGATGGTTTTTCTCCCGGACATTCATAATTGTCTCTAACTTTCCATGCAAGCGTTTGAATGTCTGCATAAACTTTTATTCCATTTTCATGTGCATATTGAAGCAGAGGTGAGAGTATATCTTCTCCATATTCCCAGTTCAATGCTTCTAGAGTTTCTGATTCAAAATAATATGCCCAAGGCATAACATTGAGGAGAATAACATCATATCCTTTTTCCTTACATTCATTGACAAAATTCTCTATTCCCATCTCAGAAATTAATTGCACACCATCGCAATGTATGCCAAATTCAACTGCATTGGCAAACGGAAAAAGAAGAAAAATCAAAATTATGATATTTTTCATAAAATAAAATGCATTGCAAAACATAAATTTTTATATTTTGTTTTTATTTATCCCTGAGGGGCCCGTAGCTTAGCCTGGTGGAGCGCCTGGCTCATAACCAGGTGGTCGCCGGTTCGAATCCGGCCGGGCCCATTACAAATAACAAAATTTTTTATGGAGGAATGGTATTAAACCAATGGAATTTGA
>CAZNGK010000033.1:0-11609 GCA_964572575.1 uncultured Thermoplasmatales archaeon
TCCTTATGAGAATGGATAAATTTTTAAATGATTTCTCATAGCAAAGCATGGATGAAGAAGAAATAAAGCTTCCTGAGTTTGATGAAGAAAAGTTCATGGAGAAGGAAAGGAGAAAAGCAAAAACATCTTTTGTATCTTTTCTGTTTGGGGTTTTAATGGCAATAATATGTCGCTTTTTATGGATAAACTTAGATACTTCCTTAAGATGGCCTCTCTGCTTCCTGCTGGCGGTGGCGTCTATTGGCTTCTTGGCAAAAATATTGCAAATTATAAAAGTGGATATAAAGAAATTTGGTAAAAAAGAGTGGATTGGTTCGGCAGCTTTCTATCTTTTTACATGGCTGGCAATATTTATTTTAGCCATAAATCCACCATTTTATGATGCCTCACCTCCAAAAATAGAAGCTGTCCTTCTTCCAGAAATTCAGCAGGAGAATGGTAGCATACTGATAGTCGCCCATATAACAGATAATTCTGGGATTAAAAAAGCCTTGATTAACATTTCGGGGATTGAATATGAAATGAATAGAGACGAAGATTTCCCAGTTATATATACCTACGTCTATGAGGGGGGAGATGCTGAATATGAAATTAGAGCAATAGATAAAAAGGGAAAAGAAGAGAAATATGATGGGCTACTGAAATACTCTCAGGAAGTAATTAAAGTCGATTTTCCGGATAAAAAATTGAATTCATCTGATGAAATAGAGATAAGAGTTTACAAAAATATAAGTGAGGAGAAATTCAGAGTTTATTGCAAAATTAATGGTGAGGAAGTGAATGCAACAGAATCTGGAGAAATAGGAGATTATTTGATTTTCACCATTTCACCAAAATATAAAGGATGGAAAGAAAATGAAAAAAATGAATTGGAAATTTATGTTGAAGTTATCTACTATTTCTCTGGCATATCTAAGAAATATTCAAATTTGATATATGGTGGAAAATATTTTATAGAAACTGTAGCAGATGAAAATATAGGAAAAGAAGCCTCGCCAAAAATAGAAGATTTGCCAGAATATCATAGCCTGAGAACACCTGGCTTTGAACTCATTGCTTTAATGATGGCTTTCATCCTTTTGCTCATAGTAAGAAATAAAAGAAGTAGAAAGAAATGATGCATCAATTTCAAAAGCAATAACAGGATATTCTAATTCAAAATTGCATATTACAGATGGCTTAATTTCCCCAAAATATCCCGCCTCTTTGTTTCCTATAACAATAGAAGCGCATCTCCCATCTATAAAAGCACCATGTTTTTTCTCCTCAACTTCCATTTTTATATCAAAATTTCTCAAAATTGCTTCCACAATTGACTTACATTCTGTGAAACCTGTCTTTGCATCTATTTTAACACCTGCCAGCATAATTTTCTGTTTTGCCTTATCTTTTTCAAGTGCTATTACATTTCCAACTTCATAGATTTGTTGAGGTAAGTCATGGTGTTTATTTTTTGATAATATGCTGAGCAGGGAAGGAATTAAAGATTGCCTTACTATGGAATGCTCACTCGATATTGGATTTGCCAGTTCAACAGCATTTCCCTTGCTTTCCATTTTATTAAATTCCTTTTCCTTGCTTGAAAGACTGAGGGTAATTACTTCATTAAATCCTAATCCAATCATTGTCTGATGAATTTTTTCATATGAAATAGAGGAGCCAAATGTCATTGAATTCGGCATTCTTTCTTCGAAATTTTCATATCCATAACCTTTTGCAATATCTTCTATGATGTCAATTGCATGCAAAATATCCACTCTCCAGGCAGGAGAAAAAACTTTTATTTTATTTTCCTCAATCTTTGCATCATGTCCCATTTTTAGTAAGGCATCAACAATTTCTTTCTCGTTATCTAACTTTAAAATTCTCTTCACATATTCTATGTCCACCTTATTATACTGGGGCGTTAAATCTGGAGTGAATATGCTTTCTTTCTCAATTATTTCAACTTGCTCGAGTTTTCCACCTCTTTCTGCAAGCGATGTTGCTATAATGACCAAAGCATCCTGAACTGCTTTTCTATCAATGCCAGTTACATCAATAAATATATTTTTTGTATCCTCAGTTACTGCAGTGAGTTGTCCATTAATAATTGGAGGGAAGGAAAGAACATTGTTGTTGCTATCTATAATAATCGGATAAAGCTTTTTGTCCTTCAGCAAATGGGCGTAGGCAATGCCTTTTTCATGCTTTTCAAGAATTTCCTTTAAATTCATTTCTTCATCACTTGCTAAAGGAACAAATTTTATTTCATCTGGCTTGACGCCTTTGTAGAAAAAAGGTGGCTTAACTCTATCTAAATCATGCACACCAATAGCCATCTTCTTCCTATCTTTCCCAATTGAGAAATGAAGTTTCTCCTGCACTTCCATAAGAGATGCAATTGCTTCGTCACTCAATGTAATATTTCTTACGACGGCGCCTGCAATATATGGGCGAACTTTCTCCACACTTTTTTCAATTTTTAACGATATGTCAGATTGCTTTATTTCATATTTTTTCATTCCTTTCTCAATTCCCAAAAAACTTCTAATTGCCCTCGCCAGCCCTTCCACGCTGAGCATATCAGGACGATCTGGAAAAATTTCTATAGATATTTCGTCCCCTTCTATTCTTTCAATTCCTGCTCCAATCATTGGAATTCTTTCAAGAAGAACATCTTTTTCAATTTCTTTTCCAAGCAATGAAATGAAATCATAATAGTTGAAGGTTACCACTGGCATCTTTGAATAATGCCAAAATAATATTTTATTTTGTCGATGCGAAATTTATGAGGTTGTTGAGGGTATACGACAGGAATTGAACAGATAGCCAGTTTAATTAAATTAAGTAAATACAGATTAGCTTTCTGATATGAAAATCAATCATTTTTCAATTTCTGCGAATTAAATTTACTTAATGCAATATTCATCAATATATGGAATTTATTTTCACTGGAGATCTTACAGGATACAGTCAGTACAATGATAGATATTTTATAGTTCATTAATCCAAGATATTTCTATTTTCCTAAATTCTTCTTCAATAATTTTTAATTTTCTTTCCTCCTTCGCACTTATCCATGGTTTTATTCTTTCCACTCTTTTTGCGGTAGTATATGTATCCCAAGGCACAAGCAAAAGAGGGATCTTATTTTCTTCAGCTCTCTCAATCAATCTAGCAGGTGGAGTAATATTATTTGTTAAAACTATGCACGACGTATTGTCTTCGATGGAAGCTATTACCATGTCTGTTCTATCTCCACTCGTTATTATCAACTTTTTGGGCTTGTTGAAAAGAGGATTTTTTACTGCATCTGAAACACTCATTGCTCCTATAAATATATTTTCTATTTCATTTTTTAGTCCATTTTCTCCAGCAATTATTTTGGCAAATAACTGATCAGCAAGAAATTCTGCTGTGAAGGTTGTCAATTCGTTTATATATGGTATAATTCCCAAAACTTTTATTCCTTCTTCCTCGAGCTTTTTTGAATGTATTTCTTCCCAATCTTCTCTATTTTTTACTTTATTTAAAACAGCCCCTATTATCTTGATATTCTTGATATCAGCTAATTCCTTACATCTAACTGCATCATCAAATATATTTTCATCATTTCCTGAAAAAACAAGGAGCACTGGAGCATCAAGATATTTTGCAACTGAAAAACTATCCAAATATACAGATGCACCGTATGTGATATCTTTGCAGCCTTCTATGAACACGATATCCTTTCCTCTGCTGATATCTCTAAAATTCTCCTTGATTTTTTTCTCTATGCTCTCTTTGGTATACATATACATTAGCTTGGAATGCTCAAAGCCAATACTCATGTCTTCAGGCTTCTCATCCAATTTAAATATTCTCGCAATTGAAACAGAGTCATAATCCCATAATCTTTTCTTTCTGTAATAAATTCTATCTCCAAATGGTTTCATGTAGCCTATCTTACTATCTATTCTCTTCCCTATTCCAATTATTGATGTTGTTTTTCCAGCATCTTCCCTTGCAGATGCAACAACTATTTTTTTCATTTTAACCCCCTTAACAATATTCTCACATCAACAGCCTTTACTCCTTTATCATGCTCATACACCATTAAAGGATTTATTTCGACATCCTTTATTTCTCTTATCCCTGCTATCAAGTTTCCTATATTCACTATTGTATGAGCAATTTTTTCTACATCTTTTCTTTTTTCACCTCTTATTCCATACAGTATTGAAGACGCAGAAATTTCATTAATCATGCTTTTAGCCTCTCTGTTGCTAACTGGAGCGGACCTGAAAGAAACATCGCCTAATGCTTCCACATACACTCCGCCAAGTCCAAACATTACAATCGGGCCAAATGTTGGTTCCTGTGTACCGCCAACAATGGTTTCTACACCTTTTGGAACCATTTTTGAAATTTCAACTCCTCTGATTCTTGCATTTGGGAAATGCGTCTTTGCATTTTTAATTATGGCTTGATAAGCATTTATCACTTCTTCTTCATTTTCTAAATCTAAAGCAACGCCGCCAGCCTCTGTTTTGTGTATAATGTCTTCGGAAATAATTTTCATTGCAACAGGATAACCTATTTCTCCTGCATATAGGATAGCTTCTTCCAAATTTTTTGCAATTCTATAATCTGGAATACTTATATTTATAATTTCCATTATTCTTTTTGCTTCATGTGGTAGAAGTACTTCTCTCTTTTCTTTCCTTGCTCTCTCTATAATTTCTTTTATTTCTTCCTCACCACTTATCTCAATTTTTATCTCTTCGTCTATTTCTTTTGCACATCTATATCTTTTATACATTGCACCCATCACAGCTACAGCATCATAAACTTCATCAAAAACTTTTATACCCTCTTCCTTCAATTTTTCTATAGCTCGATCTATTTTCTCTCCTCCAAACAACGAAAAAACAATGGGTTTTTTATTTTTGTATTTCTTATTTGTTTTTCTCACTAATTCAACTATATCGTTTTGAGTAAATAAAGCTGTTTCACAATATAAAGCTATAACCCCATGTATATTATTGCTATAAAGAGCTTTTTCTAAGGCCTTTTCGTAATCTTCTGCAGTTGCCTGTCCTGTCAAATCAATGGGATTCTTCCATGACCCAAATGGAGGTATAACGTCCTCAAATACTTTTCTTAAAATATTGTAATTATCCAAAATTTTAACATTGTATTTTTCACAGGCATCTGCACACAAAACCCCTATTCCTCCTCCATTTGTGATGATAACAACGTTTTCTCCTGCTGGCATATCTATTTCAGATAAAAATCTGGATAAGTTAAATGCATCTCTTATATTTTCAGCCCTTATTATTCCAAGTTGTTTTGCAATCCCGTCAAAAACTCTATCTGAGCCAGCGAGTGAACCAGTATGAGAAGCTGCTGCTATTGCTCCATATTTTGATCTGCCAGCTTTAATTGCCACAATATGTTTTTCAAGAGGTAATTTTTTCAAAGCCTTGATGAATCTTTCTCCGTCTCTAAACCCTTCTATATACATCAGTATCACTTTTGTGGTTGTATCATTTTTTAGATATTCCAGTAAATCAGCTTCATCAACATCTGCTTTATTTCCAACAGAAACTACCGCTGACAGCCCAATGTGATCACTAGCGCTTTTTCCTATCATTGCGATACCAAGCGCTCCTGACTGTGTAATTATTGCAATATGTCCCGGATAAACTTTTTTTGGACCAAATGTGGCATTTAATTTGGATTTTGCAACATATATACCAAAAACATTTGGTCCAAGTATACGCATTCCATGTTTTCTTGCGATTTCGACAATCTTTTCTTCTTCACCTCTATTTCCTACTTCTGAGAATCCAGATGAAATAATTATACAATGTTTTACTCCTTTTTCAGCGCATTTTTTAACAGCATCATATACAAATCTTGCAGGTATTGCTATTATTGATAAATCAATGTTATCATTTATCTCATCAATATTTCTATAAACTTTTAAACCCCAGAGCTTTCCACCTTTAGGATTTATTGGGTAAATTTTTCCTTTATACTCACCAACAATTATATTCTCCAAAATTTTATATCCTATTTTCTCTGGATTTATTGACGCACCTATGATTGCTATGCTTTTTGGTTCAAATAAATTTTCCATTTTATCACCTAAGAGTCATTTTCAGTTTATATGTTCCATTTTCCAATTTTTTCTCCACATCGAACATGCTTTCAAATAGATGCAACATCGGTTTATTATTTACCAGTACTTCCGCTGTAAATCCGAGTAAGCCCTTTCTCTTAGCAATTTCTGTTAAATATTCAAGCAATACTCTTCCGATACCTCTGTTTTGATAATTATCTTTAACAACCAGAGCAACTTCTGCGGTATGAGTATCTTCATCTATCGCATATTGTCCTATTCCAACAACCTCCTCCTTTTCATCTCTTGGAATAATAGCAAGTATAACCATTTCTTTTTTGTAATCTATGACACAAAACTCTTGCAATCTTTCATGTGGCATGTCTGTCCTCGCAGAAATAAATCTTCTGTATATTGTTTGATCAGACAAAGAATAAAAGAAATCTTTCAGTAAGGGTTCATCACTTATTTTAACCGGCCTTAAGAAAATTTCCAGTCTCTTCTTCGTTGTTCTCCAAGTTTCTAATTCCTCTGGGTATTCTCCCCTTGTCCCGGGAATAATTGCCTGGTCCTTGAATACAAGGTTATGTTTTTTTGCCTCTTCAAGAAGCCAGGCTCTGAATTTGGGATGAGCTATTGATATTAGTTCCATTGTTCTTTCTCTAATATTTTTTCCATGTAGATAAGCAATTCCATATTCTGTAACAACATATTGAATATCTCCTCTTGTTAACGTAATTCCAGCTCCTTTTTCTATAAAAGGAACTATTCTCGATACTTCTCCATTTCTGGCTGTGGAAGGGAGGGCAAGAATGCTCCTGCCTCCGCCAAGCAGGGCACCTCTCATAAAATCTGCCTGTCCCCCTATCCCACTGTAAAATGTGTGTCCTATTGACTCCGCAGTGGCCTGTCCTGTTAAATCTATTTGTAAGGCTGTATTAATTGCTGTCATCTTTCTATTTTGGGCGATGATGAGGGGGTTATTTGTATATTCAATAGGATGAAATTCAAATTCAGGATTGTCATTTAAATATTCATATGTTTCTTTTGTGCCCATGCAGAAAGATGCAACCGTTTTTTCTCTGTGAATTGTTTTTTTCTTATTGGTGATGATTCCTTTCTTCATCAAATTCACAACTCCGTCAGTTAATAATTCGGTATGGACTCCCAGATTTTTTTTATTCTTTAGACTGGATAAAACAGCATCTGGTATGCTACCATATCCAACTTGGATTGTTGCACCATCTTCAACAAGACGAGCAACATATTTTCCTATCCTCTGTGAAATTTCATCTGGAACAGATGATGTATATTCAAGGAGTGGTTCGTTATAAGGGATTACAAAATCGACGTCTTCTATATGAATAAAGCTATCTCCATGAGTGCGAGGCATGTTTTCATTAATCTGAGCTATAACCACATCTGCACTTTCCGTAGCAGGCTTCACTATATCTACGCTTATTCCATAACTCATATAGCCATGTTTATCTGGAGGAGAGAGTTGTATTAATGCAACATCTATTGAAATGATTTTCCTTCTAAATAAATCTGGAACCTTTGAAAGAAAAATTGGCGTATAGTCTGCTAATCCTTCATTTACTGCCTTTCTTGTATTTGCTCCAATAAAAAATGCATTGTGCCTAAAATTCTGCTTAAATTTTTCTTCAGTATAGGGAGCAACTCCTAATGTCCATATATGAATTACTTCAGCATCAACAAATGCTTTTGGATAACTTTCAATATAGGCAATGAGTTCTTTAACCAAATAAACAGGTTCTCCACAGCCTGTTCCGATAAATATTCTATCTCCTCTATGAATATAAGAGAACGCCTTTCTTGCATCAGCAAATTTTTCAGGGTAAATTTTTCTGAATTTATTGAGCCAATCTGTGTCATCCATGATTGTAAGCACATCATTCTTTTAAATTTATACTTTATTATACTTTTATATCATTATACCTTTATATCAACGGCAAAAGCACCCTTCTCATTAACAATTAAAGGATTTATTTCGAGAAATAAATCCTTGCAGTAACTTATTTTCGCAATGTTAAGTATAGCGTTTATCAGCTCTTCTTTATTGATTTTTGTTCCTCTATAACCATTAAATAAAGCACTTATTTCTAATTCATTTATCATTTCCTCTGCGTCCTCCTTGGTAATTGGAATCATCCTAAATGAGTGTTTTTTACATAATTCAGCCATTATTCCTCCCAATCCAAATAAAATAATTTTGCCCAATTCTTTATGTTGAGTAACGCCGACAATAAATTCCAATCCATTTATCATTTCCTGAATAATTATTTTTTCATTAAATTTTCTTCTTAGTTTTGCAATTGCCTTCTTCAATTCTTTCCCATTTTTAATATTTAGTATAACTCCACCCACATCTGTCTTATGATATATCTTATCGGAATAAACTTTGCAGGCAAGAGGGTAATTCAAAGAAACATCATTGATTTCATTTTCATTCTTCACAACAAATTGTCTCGGAATTTTTATTCCTCCCTCTTTCAGTAATGTAAATAAATCGCCCTCCATTTTTTCCAGTTTAATTTTCTTATCCTTTTTAAGCCATTTTCTTCTATAAGATAAGCAATTCATTGAATTCATCGCCCTTTTTATACTTGGATAAATTAGTAGTTCTTCTTTCGCTTTTGCTATCTTTTCTCCATTTAATCCGTTTATACAGAAGAAAATAGGTTTATTCATTTTACTTATCCTTTCTTTCATAATATAAATCAATTCTTCATTTACTTTTGATGGATGAAACTGAAGAAGGCAGAGAATCATATCAACATTTTTACATCCTGCAACTATCTCCAAAGCTCTGCCATACATCTCGTTGCTAGCATCAGCAGTTAAATCAACAGGATTTTTGCAAGACGCAAATGGAGGTAATAATTTCCTTAATTTCTCGATGGTTTTTTCATCAAATTTTGCGAGTTCCAATTCATCAAAATCTGATATATAATCAGCTGAAATTACACCCAGGCCGCCTGCTGACGTTATAATGGCTATCCTTCCTCCTCCTTCCTTAAATCTATTTAGAGCCTTAGAAAAATCTATTATGTCCTCCAAATCCCTTGCTTCAATTACACCATTCTGTTTCATGATACATTTTAACAAATTTGGAGATATTTTTGAAATTCTTCCTGTATGAGATTTTATAGCTTCTTTGCTATCATTGTTTTTACCAGCCTTTAGCAGTATTATTGGTTTTTTTAGAGATATTTTTCTGCACTTTTCAAAAAATTCTCTCGCATTGAAAAATGATTCAAGATATAATGTTATAATTTTTGTGTTCTCATCTTTTTCTAAAAAATCCAAGATTTCATTCTCATTCATGTCCAATCTGTTGCCAAGTCCAAGAAAAAAAGATATGCCCAAGTTCTCCTTTGCTAAATCCTCCATCAAAATAACTCCCAATGAGCCACTCTGCCCCACAAAAGCAATATTACCCTTCCTATATTCTATGTCTGGAATAAAAAGTGTATTTAAATTTTTGAAGGACATTAGCAAGCCCAATGTGTTGGGACCAATTATTCTACATGCACCATTTACAGATTTTTTTATCTCACTCTCCAACTTCTTTTTTCCTGCTTCACTAAATCCACCTGCAATTATAATTGCAAGTTTAACCCTCTTTTTTACACATTCTTTAATTGCATTTACACATTTTTCAGCGGGAAGAGATAAAATGGCCCAATCTATGTCGTCCTGCACTTCATGTAAATTTTTATAGCATTTTAATCCTTCTATCTCCTTCTTTTTTGGATTAATGGGATATATTTTAAAATAATTTTTTAAATTTCTAAGTATAATGTTTCCTGGTTTATTTTCTTCTGATGATGCCCCAACTATTGCTATACTTTTTGGATTCAAAATATCAATAATACTCATATGAAAAATTTATTTCTAGTTCTTTTAACAATTTGTAAAGTTTCTTTTGCTTCTCCTTGTCATATTCTCCTATGTCTATGGCTATTCTTTCAAATTCTCCAACATATTCGTTACACATTTTCATCAATTTGTTTATTTTAGTAACATATAAATATCTTTGTTGCATTTTAATGTTACATAATGTAAAATTATGGTGAGAAAATGTATAAAAGTAACACTACCCTGTTTAAGATTGATAAAATTCTTGATGAATTGCTTATAAATGCAAGGCAAAGCCTACAGGAAATAGCCAAGAAATGCAAAACATACAGGCAAAAAGTTTGGAGAAAAATAAAAAAGATGGAGGAAAACGGAACAATCTGGGGTTATACTACCGTTGTAAATGAAGAGAAAATTGGATGGAAACTCTTCATGGTTTTTATGAAAATGAAACCATTGACAAAGGAGCAAGTTAAAATACAAATTGAGAGACATAGGAAAGATGTTCCAGGGAAGCTGGCAGTTCGCCTTATAGATGCTTATTATATAAATGGAACATATGACTGGATAATCATTTTCGCTGCAAAAGATTGGGCAACTGCCAGAAAATATTATGACAATATAAGGAAAGAATATGAAGAATATCTTTTGGAAAAGCCAGAAATGGTGGATATTATTTTTTCTACTATAAGATGGGGTAAAATAAATCCAGAAATAGAAAAATTATATGAATTTGTATCTCCATAAATTGTAGTAACAACAAAATATATTGAAGCCAAAACATATTGGATTGAAGCCAAATTTAAATATTATAATAATATTTAATAATATGAGAAAACACAGGGATATATATGAAGAACTAAAAAATTATATCATAAATATTGAAGAATTGTTAACTAAGCTTATTACAACTGTAAGTTGTTTTGTAGCATGCTTATTGATCACACTAAAACGAGAGGATATTGGAAAAATAAGGAAGAAAAATGAGGAGTGAGGAAGAAATAAGGAATGAATTGAAAATGAGAGAAAAACTCTTGGAAAGGATGAAAAATGACCCATCTTGTCCTTTTTCTACATATTACTTTATGGAAGCTTATATTTCTGCCTTAAAGTGGATTCTTGAGGTGGAATAGAATGAAAATAAATATGGATGATGTAGAATATGTAACTGAAACAAGCGTTACCATAAGAGGAAGTAGACGGCGTACAACCGTTCCAAAATATATTGTTGATAAACTGGGTATAAATGATGGAGACAAGTTAAGATGGATACTTTTCAGGGACGATAGTATAATCATAACCAAAGTTAAAAGAGAGTGACATAATGTCAGAGATAATAATAATCTTGGTAGCATTTTTTGCAGCTATTATAGACACTTCTCTCGGGATGTGTTATGGCACAATTCTCACACCCTCCCTTGTTATAGCTGGTTATTCCCCGACCATCGTGGTTCCTGCTGTGCTTTTGTCCCAATTAGTTGTAGATATAGCAGGAGGTGCCGTCCACACAAAAATTAAAAATTTTACAAAAAAAGATATAAAAATTGCATTGTTTGTAACTATTCCAGCCACTGCCCTCGCCACCATAGGAGTTTTTTCAAATTTAAATCTTCCTAAGATAATTATAAAGAGCTATATA
>CAZNGK010000034.1:0-11578 GCA_964572575.1 uncultured Thermoplasmatales archaeon
ACATTCCAACATATTCTCTTTTTGTAAATATCAAAGATGCTCTAAGCTTGCCAGTTGGTATAGCCCTTAACCCTATTTTAAAAAGCAGTGAAATGAAAGAAAAGGTGAACATAGAAAGCAAAAAAAAGGGAAGCCTGTATATTTTTGATGATTTGCCAGAAGCAAAATATGAACTTGTCGTTAAATATAAGAATTTAAGCATTAGGAAAGATATCTCTGTTCCTGAGCAGAGAGAGGTAGAAATAATTTTCCCAGTAACATATTCCATAAAGGTAAAAACATATGATGAAAGAGGTTTTCTCACAAAGGCTAAAATTCTTTATGAAAGAGAAGGGAAGGAATATAAGGAAAGTAAGCTACCTCCGGCAAATTATATAATAAAGATATATGATAACAATAAACTTATTGCAAGCAAAAAAGTTTTTCTGATAAGTGATGTAGATTATAAAATTGTAACTACCAAATTTTCCCCTTATCCGTATCTCACAGCAGTAATAATTTTCGCAATTTTAATTATAAAAAGAAAGTTAAGCTTCCCTACATTTATTGCAATTTTACTTTCCTCCTCCTTCATTTTCTCCTGGTGGCATGCTTCTGCATCTTCATTTACAAAGCTCTACATATTTCCGCCGAAGATGATAGAGTTTCTTGAGGAAGGATATGGAACATTTTCTGAAGCTCCTTCTATTTTCTACAGCGCATTATATGTTGTTTTGTTGCTTCTAACAATAACCTTCCTCTTCCTTTTCACAAAAAAATTATTTCCGTTATCCATTGTCTCTCTTTCCTTTTCCATTATACTTTTCATTTTCGTTATGATGAAATTTGCAGAAGCAACCACTGGGAGTATCATTGGTGGCGATGAGAATGCTACATGGGGGCTTGGAATAGGCTTTTATTCTGCTTTTGTATCATTGATTTTGATAATAGCAAAGGTGGCTTTGAATGAAATTAGAAGAGGCAGTTAGATATGCAGCAGATCTGATATTCAGTCTGCCAAAGAAAGAAAAAATAAGGATAATTGGACATGTAGATGCAGATGGCATTGCCTCCGCTGCAATTGTTGCAATTGCATTAGCTAGAGCTGGCTATCGCTTTCATATTTCAATTAAAAAGACTGTGCCAAATCTTATTGAAGAGATTAAAAATGAAGAGAACAGCCTTATAATTTTTGTTGATATCGGAAGCAGTTATCTGAAAGAAATGGAGGAATGCGAAAACAATGTAATCGTTCTGGAACATCATATTGGAGGCAAAGAAATGCCTTCAAATGTAATGTATATAAATGCCCGCTTGCATGGACTTGATGGAAGCAAAGAGGCTTGTGGGGCAAGCGTTGCATACGCATTTGCAAGAGCATTAGATGAGAACAATGTTGATCTTTCCCAGCTTGCCATCGTTGGTGTAATAGGAGATAAACAGCATTTTGCAGGATACAATAAAAAAATTCTAGAGGATGGAATTGGAGAGGGCGTTATTGAAGAAAGAGAGGAATATATTTTTGTAGGAAAGCATTTAAAGGAAGCTTTGGAAAATTCTATTGAACCATATTTTACAGGATTTGTTAACTCCACACCATTTCTTGAAAGCTTATCATTAAAACCTGAGATGAAATTTGAAGAGCTAAGCGAGGAAGAAAGGAAAAGGCTTTTGTCTGCGCTTACCATAAAGCTCATTGAGCAGGGAGTAGACGATATACAGTGGAAGAAGTTAACATATTATGGGAAGAGTTATGGAAACTTATACGATATTGCATCAAAATTAAATGCATGCGCTCGGCTTAATGAGGCAGGCGTTGGCATTAGCCTTTGCTTAGGTGATAAGAAGGCTTATGAAAAATCTTTTCTACTGCAGGAAAAATATAGAGATGAGATAAGGAAGGAAATGAGAGAGCTTGAGAAAAAAGAGCCACATGAAATGAAAAATTTCCTTTACTTTTATGTTGACAAGCCTCCTCTTGCTGGGGTGCTTGCAGGATTGGCTCTTCACTATCTTCCGATGTTCAAGAAAGGTAAGCCTGTTGTTGTCCTTGCAATTAATGACAGCGTTGACATTTCTGCAAGAGCAGATGAGAAAATGGTTTTGGAAGGAATAAATCTCGGAGAAGCAATGAAAAATGTTGCTTTAAAGCTTGGTGGCATTGGAGGGGGGCATCCGATTGCGGCGGGAGCCAAAATAAAAAAGGAGAAAGAAAAAGAATTTTTAGATGAACTGGATAAAGAGCTGGCAAAATGAAGACGCTTATCATATGTGAGAAAAATATTTCAGCAAGAAGAATAGCTCAAATATTATCAGAAGGAAAAGCAAAGCAGAGCAGATTATATGGAATTCCATATTATTTTTTCAACAACCATATTGTTATTGGACTTAAAGGACATATAATGAAGCTCGATTTTCCAAAAGAATATAAAAAATGGCATGAAATTGAGCCAAGAGAATTGGTTAATGTTGAGCCCATCAAAAAAATTGCAGAAGGAAGTATTGCCAGAGCAATAAAAACACTTTCTAAGGATGTGAACAGGGTAATTATTGCAACAGATTATGATAGAGAAGGAGAGTTAATTGGAACTGAAGTTTTGCATCTTTTGCCTGAAGGTATTGAAATTAAGAGAGCAAAATTTAGTTCAATTACACCAGCAGAAATTAAAAAATCTTTTGAAAATTTGGGGGAGATAGATTTTAACCTTTCCAAATCTGCAGAAGCCCGTCAGCACATCGACTTAATATGGGGAGCAAGCTTAACTAGATTTATTTCTCTCGCTTCTCATCAACTTGGAAAGGATTTCTTATCTGTAGGAAGAGTGCAGTCTCCAACTCTTGCACTTATTGTTGAAAGAGAAAAAGAGATACAGAACTTTGTCCCAAAGCCTTTCTGGAAGATAGTTGCTGTATGTGAAAAAGATGGGGTTCAATTTGAGGCAAAGTATCCAGAAAATATATGGGATGAAAATTTGGCAAATAAAATTTATGAAAAAATAAAGGAAGCAAAAAAGGGCAAAGTTAAATTTTTTGAAAAAGAGCTTAGGCAAAATGCTCCTCCTCCACCTTTTGATACCACTTCCTTTCTGAAGGAAGCTTCTAAAATGAATTTTTCTGCGACACAGGCAATGAAAATTGCTGAAGAGCTTTATATGAACGGACTTATATCGTATCCAAGAACAGATAACACTGTCTATCCCACGCTTCCTTTTAGGAATATTCTTGATAAACTGAAGAAGATTTTCCCAGAGGAAGTTGAAAAAGTGCTAGGTATGATGAGAAGAAAGCCAGTAGCTGGTAAGAAATTCAGCAAGGATCATCCTCCAATTCATCCTGTAGGGGTGGCAAAACTTGAGGGAGGACACGCAAAGATATATGAACTGGTTGCCAGAAGATTTATGGCAACTCTTTCTAAAAATGCTTTAGTTGAGGTAAAAAATGCAGAAATAGAGGCAAATAATGTAATTTTAAAGGCAAATGGGCTCGTTGTAAAGGAAAAGAACTGGATGGAGATTTATCCAGTGAAAGTAAGCGAGAAAATCCTTCCAGATATGAAAGCGGGAGATGATGTAACCATATTAAAAGTTAAAAAAATAAAGGATGAAACAAAGCCTCCAAAGAGATATACACAGGGCAGTTTAATAGTAGAAATGGAGAAAAAAGGATTGGGAACAAAATCTACAAGGCATGAAATTTTAGGAAAACTCTATCAAAGGAACTATATAAAGGGGAGTCAGATAGTGCCTACGCCTTCTGCATTTGCTGTGGTGGAAGCATTGCAAAGTGGTGCTGAAATTATTACAAAACCAGAGATGACTGCCCATCTTGAAGAAGAGATGAATAAAATTGCAGAAGGTAAAAAAAGTTTTTCTGAAGTGGTTGAGGAATCGAAAGAATTGCTAAGGAAAGCATTTGAGATTTTGGAAAAAAATGAGAAAGAGATAGGAACTGTAATTAAAGAAGCAATGGAAAAACAGAATTATTTTGGCATATGTCCAAAATGCGGGGGTAAACTCGTTTTAAGAAAATCTGCAAAGGGAAGAAGATTCATTGGTTGTTCAAATTTTCCTAAGTGTAGTAATAGCTACCCCTTGCCCCAAAAAGGAAGTGTGTTTTTTGAAGAAGAATATTGCAAAAAATGTGGCGCCCCCATGGTGAGTGTTGTTTCCAGAGGAAGAAAGTGGAAAAAATGTTTAAATAACGAGTGCAGCTGAGTTTTTTCTTTAGGCTTTTCCTTTGCCTCTCGACTTTGGTCTAAGCCTCTTTGAGCCACATCTTCTACACTTCTCAGCTTTAATTGGGTTTCTCGCATTACAGCTCATGCAGATGAGTTTGTTAAGTAACCTTGCTTCTGCTTCTGGAAACTTTGCCATGATGGTAAACATGCCATATTTATAAAGATTTGTGTGTTTGTTTAAGGAATGTGTCCGAGATTAGTACTTCAAAATTATCTTCAAATGAAATAGCAGGAGAAATGTTTTGGCGAGCAAAGTGTTTCTTACTTTTAACTTAATAAAAGTGAAGGTAACACATTACTATTATTTTCAGCGATCATGAAAATAGAGAAGATGTATCAAAATTTATCAAAGGATTTATCGAAGCGTTTTTTTATTGTCCTCAATTTTACATCATGATTGAAATTATTTGTATGGGAAAGCTGAAAGAAGAATTTTATAAAGAAGCAGAGAGAGAATATAAAAAGAGAATAGATAGATTCACAAAAATAGAAATAAAAGAAGTTGAGAAAATCAAGGAAAATTGCGATTTTACTGTTCTTCTTGATGAAAAAGGGGAGGAGATGAATTCGGAAAATTTTGCAAGGTTTTTAAGAGAAATTATGCTTCAACACAAAAAGGTATGTTTTCTTATTGGAAGCTGGGAAGGATTCGAGGAGGGAATGAAGGAAAGGGCAGATTTTTTACTTTCCCTGTCCAGAATGACATTTCCATATCAGCTATGTAGAATAATATTATTGGAACAAATTTACAGAGCATTTACAATAATCAAAGGTATGTCATATCACAAATGATGCTGTAAATTACGCCTGTAAACTATATCTGTAAACTACGCCTTCTCCATTTTATGTTTCTCTTCTCCAATTCTTTCATAAATTTCTCTGCATCAACGGCAATTTCTGGAGGATGAGCACCTTCTTTAATTTCACCATCCAGAATCATTTTTGCTATTATGGCTGTGGAAAAGCCTGTTGTTCTTGCCATTGCAGAAAAATTGTTATGATAATCAATCATTTGCATTTCTTCTTCATTGCTGTATATCTTAGCTAAAACAACATCCTTTTCATTTTTTGGCAAATTTTTTTCCAAAATTTTTTCCGTAAACTCTCTTGCTTCCCTGCTGAAAAACCCTATTTGTTTAAGGAAAATAATTTTTTCAGCATGTCCTTTATATCGCACCGTCTTATAGTCAAGTTCTTTTATTCCTTTCATAGTATTTGGAAGTGTAGAAACTCCTCCATGCGTATAAAACGCTTCAAGCTTTCCAAATTCATCAAATATAATTTCTTCCAAGCCAGTTAAAGATTCTACTTTACATAATTTGCCATTCTTAACAATTATAGAATCTTCCAGATATTCATTAATCAGACCATGTACAGAAAAGAATAAAGCATAATTTAAGGGAGGCTTTGGCTCCTGTGGCAATCCACCAACCCTGATATGAATTTCCTCAGCCTTACCTTGCCAAAGATAGTAGGCAATAATATTTGTCATACCTGGTGCAAGCCCGCAATCTGGGATTATTGCAATGCCTGCTTTTCTGGCTTCTTCATCTAAATCAAGCTCTTTTTCAACAATGTAACTGTTTCCTCCTAAATCAATAAAACTTGTTTTTGTTTTTATAGCCATTTTTGCAAGCATGTAATTAAAGTCATAAGGCAAGGCACTTATTACTACATCCTCTCTTTTAAACTCCTTCATCAAGCTTTCTTCATCTCTTACATCAAGTCTAAAAAAATTTGGAAAATCTGTTTCTCTGATATCGCATATTCTTGTCTCTATATTATTTTTCATCAAATCATATGCTATAGCTTTTCCCATTTTTCCTGCTCCTAAAACGAGAGCCATATTCTGAAAAGAAAAAGATGTTTTAAATGTTAACAATCTGGGTCATAATCTACAATAGATCATAATTTAGAAACAAAATACTCTATTTCATCGAGAGCATTAGAATTATATTCCTCTATCATGGATATGGCATGCCTTATTTCTTTCTTTTCCCCAACTAAGGCAACATTTAACCCCTTCTGACATGCTTCGATGGCAGAATTAATTGGACAAAACTCAAAATCATATTTTACTTCAGCATTATCTAGGGCAACCTTTCCAACAATGCCCATTACGCCAATTTTATCTACATTTATTTTCTCGATTTTTTCTTTCAGCCTTTTTATATTCACCCTTTTAGCTCCACCCTTTTCTGCAGATGGCAGAGAAAAAAGAAATATTTTGCCTAAAGATAGCTCTATAATGCCTCTTATATTTTTTATTGCAACATCTTCTCCTTTCTTTGCATTCTCAATAGCCTCTGCATAAGATGATGATTTTCTATTTGAAAAAGCATATAGATATCCGTTTTTCATGAATAATGCAACTTTTTCGCCTTTTTTTATTTCATTTCCTGCAATAGCCGAGCATGTTTCCATGATGTTAAGCTTTTTTCTTTTCTCTTCCATATACTTTTCGAGTTGAGATAAATAAGAGAATAATTTTTCTATCCCTTTCATTGTTGCTTTATATTCTCCCTCAACAACTTCAATAAGTCCATCTTCTTTCATTTTCTTTAAATATTCTGATACCCCCTGCTTTGTTATTCCAACTTTCTCTGCAATTTGAGTGAGATTGTGATATTTTCCTGTAGCCACCTCAAGTAAAATCATGAGTTTTTTTGAGAGCAACTCTTCAATCACATAATTTAATGTTTTTGGCATATTAAAATGCTTTTTATGATTGGAAATAATGATTCTGTAAAGGGTAAATAGACAAAAACGTCAGGAATAAAGTTATGGTAGTGATACATCGTCCTACATTCATAAAAGGAAGAAATAGACATGAATACATGATAATCACCTTCGTTTATACGGAGTTAGTAAATCTTATATTTTTACATCAGAGCATGGACTTCAAAGCATAAGTTTGAATATTATATATGTTATAATTACCATTATGGTAGCATGCCTAAGTCCAGCTATTGCTTTCCCTTCAGCAAGTGCACCTGCAACAATGCCGTTTCCAATTGCTTGCGATAGTGCTGTGCATATGTAAATAAACTTGAATTCTTCAACATCAATTCCAGATCTGCTGAAACCTGGTATGGCTGCCTGCTGCGTTGAGCCAATTAATTTTGGGAGGAACAAAGCAGAGAGGGCAATAATGACTGCAAGAAATACGAAGAATGCAACATAAATAATCATGAGATATAACTTCATCTCTGTTCTTCTTTCTGCCTGGAGAATTTTTATTTCTCTTGCATTTTTTGCTGCTGCTTCAATTACATCTGCAATTTTGCCTCCTGCCTCAGAGGCTTTTACTACCATTGTAGTTGTTCTCTGGACTAAAGGTGTTTTTATTCTCTCTCCAAATCTCCTGAGAGCTTCACTAAATGGCAAACCCCATGAAATCTGAACTGCCATTTTTTTGATTTCCGGCGACAGATATCCATAATCTCCTCTTGCAGCCATCTCCACAGCTTTTGCCTCAGTCATCCCTGCTTTCCTTGATTCTGCTAGATCTCGCAGAAACTCTGGGAATCTTTCTTCCATTAAATCCATTTTCCTGAAATGGAAATATTCATAGAATCCAAATGGACCAATTAAGGAGAGGATGGCAAAAATTGCAAAGTCAATAGAATTTTTAGAAGATAAATGGATTAAACCAATTGATTTAAGACTTCCTATTTGAACAAGAATTGCTAAAACAATAAAAACTGCTGCAACAACAGCAGAAAGTGAGAGTATTATAATTCTCTGTAAGGTTTCTATATCATATTTCTCTTTTATTCTCCCAGTCCTCTCAGGCATAATGAAAATTATATATATGATGAGAGAGAAAAGCAAACAAATGCTTATTGCAATAAGAGCATATCCCCATTGAAGCCCGCTTAATTTAACACCTGATGGAAGAGGTAAAATCGTAAATAAATTAACTATTATAAAAAGAACGATAAATGCAATAATGGTTATATACAGTATATTCCTCCTGAAAAATACCTCTTCCTTTATCGTTCTTCCTCTTTCATAAATTCCCATGATTGATTCTGTTGGAGAAGGCATTTCACCGCCAGTCATCAATGAAGCCATCCATGAAATCATTGCAACATTAATTAAGAAAAGAGGATCAGCCATATTTAGAATTACAGCGGGGACATTTTCTGGCAAATGATATATATCCATTTGAGAGCCAATAACAATAAGAGCAAATATAAATGAAAATATTAGAAATATGAGGTATGCAGAAGTTTTTTCTACAGTCGGAATTGAAAAGACAGTATAAAGCATGAGAAGAAGAACGCTTCCGAGTAAAATATTCACCATAACTCGGGAGATATTTAAATGGAAGAATATTATGAAGATGTTCAGTAATGTGGCAAAAAGCAGGAGAATGAAAGAGAGTAAGGAAGTGAAATAATATCTCCATTCCTTCTCCTTATATTCGTCTGTTATGAAAGGAAGCATATCTTCCTTAATCCTTCTCTGTATGAAAGAGAATACAAGAAATATAACTATTGCCGATGCAAATAATATGTTGGAAAGAGTATATGATTCCATGAAACGGAATATAGCTGATAGAGATATGACTACAAGACAGAAAATGAAAGCTGTTATGGTAACTTTTCTACCTATCATTTTACACCTCCGGCGACATTGATTGAATTGCCAAGGCAAAGCCCAAGTGGGCAACAGGAAGCATCACAAAAGCAATCAAATATAATATTATAGCTGAAGAGCTTGATGCCCCTCTACCACCAAATGAGGACATAACAGAGAACATAATAATCAGAAAGAGGGGGGCGGCGACAACAACAGTTACATAGCTTTCAGCTAGCACACCTAAGGTCTGGAGAAATTCTTTTTGAAGTCTTCTATTCTCGCGCATATATTCTTCTGCTTTTGCCAGAAAATATTTTTTAAGATTTCCTCCTGAGGTTATAGTAGTGATCGCTCCCTGCAGAAATTCCTGAAATTTTATAGAAGGAGTTCTGTTGGCTGCATTTCTCAATGCAGTTATTATATCAATGTTGAAGATTGCAATATCTCTGTAAATCCATGCCGCCTCCTTGTGAACCTCCCCATATATTGGCTGTTCTGCCAGGCTTTTGAATATTTGTGCGGGGGTGATTCCTGCTGTTGCCATTGCAGCAATGAAATTCAGAGCATATGGAAGTTTAACATCTATATCCTTCTTTCTTTTGTTTGCCCTGCTCTCTGGAATCATCATTGTTATGAAATATGCCAGTGCAGCAAAGAGAAGCGGAGAAGGAATAATGATGGCAAGCAATTTTGGAGGGAGGGCAAAGAAAGAAGGGAGAATAAAGAAATATAAGATAATGATAACTATGCCTGCTATTGCACCAATTATGCCATTCATCCATGCAAATGAGATGTAAGCTTCTGGCCTAGTTTCTACAAATCCCTTTTCAAGTGCTCTTTTAATGTATTCGATTTGAGATGATTTTGCTGCTTTTTTGCCAAATATTTTATAACACAGGCTTTGGTATTTGGTGAGCATTTTCTTCCCTAACTTTTTCCATTACTTTATCAGGATTCTTATAATATGCAGCAATTATATTTCCAACATCAACATAATGCTTTATTCCCTTTTCAACCATCCACTTAATAACTTCTACTCTCCTGTTAAATTCTTCATTTAATTCACGGTCTGTCCAGTTTCTATATTCTGCTATTCTATCCATTACATGCCCCTTGCCATAATAATCGAAAGAATCTTTTCTAGGATTCCATCTGAAAACATCATTGGTGAGAATGTCATCTGTTGTTGGATCAATGCCAACCACTTCAACAATCTCCCTTATCCTCCTCACTCTCTTCTTTCCTATTCTCATCAATCCCTGTATAGCTACAATATCTAAAGCCTGCAATTGAATACGAGGAATGTTAATTGGTTCTCCTTCAAGCCTATGAACAACAGAAAATATAGAATCTGCATGCATGGTGGAATAGACAGTATGTCCTGTTGCCATTGCTTGGAAAAGTACAACAGCTTCCTCTCCTCTAATTTCTCCTACTAGAATATACTCTGGACGCTGTCTCAAAGCAGCTTTAAGCAACTCAAACATTCCCACTCTGCTCTCCTCTGCTTCTGCCGTTGTTTCTCTGGTAACAGATGCAATCCAGTTTGGATGTGGTAGATTAATTTCTCTCGTATCCTCTATAGAAACAATTTTCATCTGAGGTGGAATGAAAAGGCTTAATGCATTGAGTGTTGTTGTTTTTCCAGAAGCTGTTCCTCCTGCAATTATGGCTGATGCTCCATGCTCGATTGCCATCCAGAAGTAAGCTGCTACTTCTGGGGAAATTGTGTTGAATTCTACAAGATGACTTGGTGTGAAAGGCTCTTCTCTGAACCGCCTTATGGTGAAATTTGAACCCATTGAGGAGACTTCTCTTGCGAGGCATGCTTGTAATCTTGAGCCATCTGGCATGGTGGCATCCAGCAGAGGACGGGCTATTGAAATATGTCTCCCACATTTTTGAGCTAGTTGAATGACAAATGAATCAAGTTCATCATCTGTCTGGAAAGATATATTTGTTTTGACAGACTCATAATTTCTATGATAAATAAAGATTGGCACACCAGCAGCGTCGCAGGAAATGTCTTCAATCATAGGATCTGTCATTAATACATCTATTTTTCCGTATCCGAGAAAATCCCTTATCACGTAATACATGATTTTTTCTCTTGTTACATCATCAATACTTATTGAATAATCCCTTATCACTCTGTCAACATTTTTACGCAGATATTCCCTTGCTTCATCTTCACTGAACTCAGATAACTCAATATCCATTGTTTTTATGAGAGTTTCTTTTATGAAATCCAGAAGTTTTCTCTCATCTAAGGAAAGAGTTGGCTCTAAAACCTCATAGATATACTCATGAGCCTTGTTGTCATATAAAATGCGAACATATGAGAAAGGCTTTTTTATGGGATGAACTTCTACCACTTCAACATAATCCTCTCTTGGAGGTGATAGATCTACGATTTCTTTATATTCACCGAATAACTTATCAACGTCTTCTCCTCTTTTTATCCTTCCAATACTCTCCTTTGCCCTCAAACTTTCTTCCATTTGCTGTATATTTCTAAGCTCATCAATAATTTTCTTTCTCGTTGCAAGTATTTCATTTACTCTATGCTTTCCTAAAAGAAATACTGCTTTTTTCTTTTCTTCTTTTTCCTCATCCTTTAATATCTTCATCTTCTTTATCCCCTCTTTTGATAGCATATTGCTATCAAATTCTTATACTATATTTAAATCTTTCTTTGTATATTTAAGCATTTCTATTTATTCACAAATTTCGCAAGTAACAGGTTAAAGCTATAAAATTTCTGTAAAATTGCTT
>CAZNGK010000035.1:0-11553 GCA_964572575.1 uncultured Thermoplasmatales archaeon
TAATATTTGCATAAGATATGTTTTAGGAAAACGTATTTATATACTTTACTCTTTCATATTTGGAGGCTGAAGAAAATGAAAGGAAAGGAAATGAAGATATGTGTTGGAGTGCTTTTGGTAGCAAGTATGCTGGTGATATCTACAGGTGCAGTAATGCTAAATGAAGCAAAGAAAGTGCAAGTAAAGCTACCTTATTCTGAATTTAAACCTGTTGGCAAGGCAAACTTCCATATAGAAAAGGATATCTGCAAAGAACGTCACACTGTTGACAATATCCTTAGACCAAAATTAATAGGAGCTTTAGGAGAAGATGTACAGGTAACAGGATTGGAAACAGATGATTTGCATCCAGCAATTGCAAATGATAATTCTGGAAATCTTTTAATTGGCTTTGAAGCGGACATGCATGGCGACGGAGAATACAACGTTTGGTTTACTTCCTCTCCAGATGGAGGGGTTACATGGGCTGAAGATGCAGTAGCATGGCAGCTCCCTGAACCACCTGAAAAACCAGATGTTGATTACTGGGGAGAAAGCACACGTTTCGTTGGAACAATGGTACCAAATCCATTTGACAACGATGGAAGTACTCTCTATGTATTAAATTGCTCAAATCCAGCTGACTTTGAAGAAGGCTATAGCTTGCTTGGCTGGCCATGGGCAAATGTTGGCGACGGCTACTATAATTTCATAGATGTTGCAATTGCTGGGGATAATGGAGCAGACCCATGGTCATGGGGATGTGCATCAATGATAGGGGATCATGGCTCTGGCTTAACGCAGACGCCATTTTTCTCATATCAATTCCAGGAAGATGGGTATGCATGGATATATAGATGGTCAACAGGAGGAGATG
Organism: uncultured Thermoplasmatales archaeon; assembly: GCA_964572575.1. Lineage (GTDB taxonomy): Archaea > Thermoplasmatota > E2 > UBA202 > JdFR-43 > VBQI01. The sequence continues at coordinate 857 of CAZNGK010000035.1, forward strand.
AATGGACAATGGAATATGGAGATTCAACATCAGTTGATATAGATCCAATAACTCATATGGCATATCCAGTATGGACTTATAAAAATCCAGATACTGGCGTTTTAGATATACTCTTCTCAAAATTTGATTTTTCAACATGGGAGCCATATGATCAGTATCAAGTACATCCAGAAGTAGGTGGAGGATTCATCAACACAACAGGAAATGATAAAAATATAGATATCTCAGCATATAATGATAATGTCATTATAGTTTCCCAGACAGATGAAAATGGAAATCAGGACATTACATGTTATTTCTCCACCGATGGCATGGTAACATATGGAACAACTAAAATAGCAAGCAGTGCTGATGATGAAATGTATCCAAGAATAGTTCATGTTGGAGAGAATACAGCTCTCTGTATTTTTGTGAAGAATGGAAATCTTTACTGGTCAAGAACCACTGACGGTGGAGCAACATGGTCTGAGCCATTGAAGGTAAATGACGAAGACGGAAGTGTAGTGGCAGAAGCAGGCACTGCAGATGTATGCAAACTTGGCGCTATATGGATGGACAACAGAAATGGTAATATTGACCTTTTCTTCGACACCGTAGGAGAGATGGCAGTTATAAATGTTGGTAACATTGCAGGAGGCTTTGGTGTAAAAGCAACAGTTTCAAACATTGGAAATGCCCCTGCAGAAAATGTGCAGTGGAGCATCGATCTTGAAGGCGGTCTTGTACTTCTTGGAAAGCATGCAGAAGGAACAATAGCATCACTTGCACCTGGAGCAAGCGTTGATATAAGTGCAGGTTTTGTACTTGGAGTAGGCAAAGTAACCATAAAAGTGCAGGCAGGAGGAGCAACAGCACAAGCTAACGGATTCCTGCTTGGCCCATTTGTGCTTGGAGTGGAGTAAGCCTTTAGCAGAAATCTCCTCTTTTCTTTTTCTTTTATTTTAGCTAAACTTTTATGTTTTTAAACATCTGTTAAATTTAGTCCATATTGATAAGGTATTTATACGAATTTGATATAAAATTTTGGAGGTTAAAATGAGCGGGAAAAAGCTTTGTGCAGGAATAGTAATAATATTGGTGATTGCAGCAATTACACCTGTTTCTATGTCAAAAAAATTCCATGTAGAAGAGGAAAGTATTGTAAAAATTCCAATAGAAGTTAAAATAGGGAAAATTGAAAGACTATCAGGACATCCTATGGAATTCAATATGCTTCCAATAGATACAAAAGTAACAGATTTTGAAGGAGATGATAAACATCCAGACATTGAAATAGACATGGATGGAAATCCTGTCCTAGTGTATGAAACTGACTCCTTCGGTGAAAGTAGCCAGATTTACATGCAAAGGTCTCCGGATCAGGGAAAAACATGGCCTGGAGAACAAATTTTTCCAGTTATAGCATCAGAGGAATTTGGGGCAATAAATCCAAGCATAGATATGTTATCAGAAGAAAATCGTGCGTTTGTTACCTTCCAGATAGATGAGGCTATGCCCACCTTATATTTTGTTGATTTATATGACATAGATGATCCAGAAACTTGGATGTACTATTCTTTTGATTTGTCATCTGTAAGTGAATATTGTGGCGAAACAGCTATTTCTGCCCGTGGCAAAACACTTTCACTGAGTATAATTACTGATTATAGATACGGAGATTATGATTTACAGGAAACTTTAATTACCTATTGGACAACAGAAATTACGGAAGATTTATCAGGAGCTACATTTAGTGGAGTTGTCTGGATAATTGAGGAACCAAAGTCGCATCCAGTTGCAGCTGCAGGAGAAGAAAAAATATTCGTTGCATGCCAGGTAAACGATCCAGAAAGAAGTTACATACTGGTTACATATGCTCCTATAAATGCTCAAGATTATACTGAATGGCAAAGCACCAGAATACTCTATAGAGGTAATTTAACTAATCCTCAAATTTCTGTTAGTGGGAAAAGAGCGTATCTTGTTGTGCAAAATGATGCGAATGGAAATGAAGACATTCTATGCTATACTTCCACAGGTGGGAGAATGTGGAAGAGATATGTCATTGCAAATTCTGCAGATGATGAAATCTTTCCTTCAATAACTGCTGATGGTGAAAAAGCCATATGCACATTTGTTAAGAATGGGAATCTATACATGACAAAAACAGAAGATGGTGGAAAAACATGGAGCGAACCAGAGAAAATAAATGATGTAGATGGAGCTGTAATAAATGAATATCGCTGTGCGGATATAGAAGGTCCTTATATAGCATGGATGGATAATAGGAATGGAAATAGCGATATATATTTTGATACAACAGCTTCGCCAATTATCAGCATAGCCAGCATATCAGGAGGCTTTGGTGTAAAAGCAACAGTTTCAAACATTGGAAATGCCCCTGCAGAAAATGTGCAGTGGAGCATCGATCTTGAAGGCGGTCTTGTACTTCTTGGAAAGCATGCAGAAGGAACAATAGCATCACTTGCACCTGGAGCAAGCGTTGATATAAGTGCAGGTTTTGTACTTGGAGTAGGCAAAGTAACCATAAAAGTGCAGGCAGGAGGAGCAACAGCACAAGCTAACGGATTCCTGCTTGGCCCATTTGTGCTTGGAGTGGAGTAAACCCTGATAACATAAACCTTGATAGTATAAACCTTGATGGTGTACCTCCTCTTTTTATTTTTGAGAGTGAGGGAAGTAGAAATGCGGGAGACAATTTTTCAGTTATGTATGTTTAATCTATATGTGTTTACTCTTTTTACTCTTCTGCTAAATAAATTATATATTACGAGCAGAATCTATTAAATCTATCCTTTTATCAATTTTCCAATTTCTCCCTCTATTTCCTTTTCTATCTCTTTAAATCTCTTTTCCCATTCTTCATTTGAAATGGTAGCCATTCTCGCTATCATTTCTCTACTCTTCAAATCTTTCAATTTTTCGAAGTCAACGCCTTTCTCTATGCATTTTCTCATTAGATTATAGAACTTAAGCATTATGCGGAGCATTTCATATTGCTTCTTATGCGGGCAGTATGTATCAACTTCATGATATGCATTTTGCTGTAGAAAATCTTCTCTTATAATGCGTGCTCCTTCAAGAATAACCCTGTCCATTGGTGGCAAAGCATCTGGACCAACAAGGCGGATAATTTCCTGTAGCTCCTCTTCTTTCTGAAGCAAAGCCATTGCTTCATTTCTCAAATTAAGCCAGTCTTTTCCAACATTTTTCTCCCACCATTCTTTTACTCTATCTAAGTAAAGAGAATAAGAACGAAGCCAGTTTATTGCAGGGAAATGGCGGCGATCTGCCAAATCTGCATCTAAAGCCCAGAATACCTTCACTATACGCAGAGTATTTTGAGTAACTGGCTCAGAAAAATCTCCGCCTGGTGGAGAAACTGCTCCTACAACAGAAATAGAGCCCTCCCTATCCTGAGTGCTTATCACCTTCACCCTTCCAGCTCTCTCATAAAACTCTGCCAAACGTGACGCCAGATAGGCAGGATAGCCTTCCTCGCCAGGCATTTCCTCCAGCCTTCCTGAAATTTCTCTCAATGCCTCTGCCCATCTGCTAGTTGAGTCTGCCATTAAAGCAATGTCATATCCCATATCTCTATAATATTCAGCGAGGGCAATTCCAGTATAAACGCTTGCCTCTCTTGCTGCAACAGGCATGTTGGATGTGTTGGCTATGAGTATTGTCCTCTCCATCAGTGGCCTGCCTGTTTTTGGATCTTTAAGTTCTGGAAAATCTCTGAGCACTTCTGTCATTTCATTGCCACGCTCTCCACATCCTATATAAATAACAATGTCTGCATCGCTCCATCTTGCAAGCTGATGTTGTGAAACTGTCTTGCCAGTTCCAAATCCTCCAGGAATAGCTCCTGTTCCACCTTTTGCCATTGGAAAGAAGGTGTCGAAAACACGCTGTCCTGTTATTAAGGGCAATGTTGGAGGGAGCTTTTCTTTAAATGGACGTTGTCTCCTTACTGGCCATTTCTGAAGCATGCAGATTTCCTTGCTCTGTCCATTTGTTTTTATTGTTGCAATAGGTTCTTCGACAGTGAATTTTCCTTCTTCAATGCTTTCAACAACTCCTTTTTCAATATCAAATGGAATCATTATGCGATGCTCAACAATAGGCGTTTCTTTAACAACGCCAATAATATCTCCTCTTCCCACTTTCTCTTTTTCCTTTACAGTTGGCACAAATTCCCATTTCTTCTTCCTATTAACTGCAGGAATCTCTATACCACGTGTAATAAAATCCCCAGCCTTTTCCATTATTTTAGGCAATGGGCGCTGAATGCCATCGTAAATTGAAGTGAGTAAGCCTGGAGCAAGCTCAACTGCTAAAGGCATGCCTGTATTTACTACAACATCTCCAGGCTTGATTCCAGTAGTATCTTCATATACCTGTATGGTTGCTTTATCTTCTTTCAGTTCAATTATTTCTCCAATTAGCTTCTCCTCCCCTACTTTCACTAAGTCGTACATCTTTGCTCCTTTCATTCCCTTTGCCTTCACTACAGGCCCAGCAACATTTATTATTTTTCCTTTCATTTTATCCAACCTCTACTCCAACTGCTCTAACAATTATCTTTTTTATTGTATCTTCTTTTTCCACCTTCTTCTTTCCAGGTATTTCAACAATAAATGGAAATTCTTTTTGCAAGCGATGCATAACAATTTTCTCTCTCAATTTTTCAGCAAATTCATCAGTTATAATTAAAATTGCCAGCTCCTCATTTCTCACCATTTCATCAAATTTTTCTATATTGCTTGCAAATTCGCTTGCTCCAGCCAGTTTCAGCAGGGCAATTGTATCTTCATCACCTATAACTCCTATTTTCATGTAACCACCACAACTTTCCATGCCTCTTCAGGCATTTCCTCAGCTACTGCTTTTGCAACAGCTTTCAAATTCCTTGCCTCCATCTCCTTTTCTATCATAAACCTTATGCCGGGTCCTAAACTTAAAGGATACTCATTTGCAATCGTGCCAACTGCCTGTAGAAGATATTTATCCAACGCCTTTTCTAAGGCAATAACTCCTTCCTTTTCAAAATCTGTAATTGCATCTCTCAATGAAGGATAATATGAAGTGCCTTCAAGCAAAGAGATGATCTCTGGAATGTAATCTACTTTTAGCAACTCTTCTATCTTCCATTTCGAAATTTCCCATCCCCCTTCAATTATATTCTTTTCTATTCCTTCAAATTTAAAATATTTTCCTCTCAAAATGGTTTTTATATTTAAAATATCTATCCAGATACGAATAAACTTATCTTTTGCTTTTTTACATGATTTTGGCAATTCAACTTTTATAAAATCATCTATAAGTTTTTTATCTATCTCTCTTTCTATTTCTTCAATAGGCATTTCTAATGAAACAGGAAAACCATGTTCTTTTAGTATTTTCTCCACCTCCTCTGACGCCTCTGCACTTTTAAGCTCCATTAATAACTTTTTAATTTCATCAGTTGTTGCCTCTGTTTCTATCTCCTTTCCATCAATTAAATTTTTTATTGCTTTCTTTAATTTTTCCACATCCATTCTCTTAATCCACATTTCATAAAATGGCTGAACTTTCTTTGGAGAATCTTTTATAGCCATCATAATGATTTTTCTATGCGATTTCTCTATGCTTTCCTGCAACTCTTTTACGCTCTCTCCATCCAGAATAAAATCTTTGCTTATTATATTGTTCTTCAAATCTTCTAAGTTTTTACTTTCAAGAAGCTTTGCAATCTCTTTTTCTTTTAAAAATGTTGGTTCAATTGCACTAAATTTTGCATTTGGATATGTAAATTTAGAGAGTAAAATAAGAGAGGGAAGAACTCTAATGCCTATGCCAATGCCTATCACTGCAATCAACAGTTCTATCATTTTTCACCAAATAATTTTTCTGCTATCTTTATTCTTATTTCCTCTTTTTTTCTTTCAAGCATGAAATCGAAGGTTAAGTCTATTTCTTTTTTACCATCTTTGCTTTTCAGTATAACTCCTCCTATGCCCTCTGTTTTTCCCTTTACCTCCAGCCCAAGTTTCTTTGCAATTTTCTCATCTTCTTTTCTTGTGGAAATGATATAGCCATCTTCTATTTCCTTCATTGCCTCTTTTATTTCTTTTTCCATAAATTGCTCATATGTTTTCCCGTCCATCTCCCTGAGTATATTCACCATTTCATCAAAGCATTTCTGAATAATTTCTTCCTTTGCCTGTATAATGTAGGCTTTTGCCTTCCTTCTTGCTGATGCAAGTATTTTTTCTTTCTGCCTTTCTGCCTCTTTTTCTCCTCTTGTCCTGATTTTCTCTGCTTCTTTCCTACCTTTCTCCTTTTCTTTTTCTATGACTTCTCTTGCCTCTTCTTCAGCTTTCTGTATAATCTCCTTTATCTCTTTTTCTGCCTCTTCCTTTATTTTCTGTATAAGCTTTTCTAATGCCATTCTCTCAGAGTAAACCCAAGCCTGTCATAAGCAATATTGCCACAAGTAAGCCAAAGATAGCTATTGTTTCTGGCATAACTGTAAAGATTATGCCTCTTGCTGCCACCTCAGGATTCCTTCCCACAGAAGCTATTGAAGCAGATGCTACCATACCTTGATTTATAGCTGACAAGCCAGTCAAGCCAACTATTATCCCAATTAGCACTGCCCCGCTTCCCATTAATGTTGTCAACTCTGCTCCACCACCTCCAAGAAGGCCAGCACCCATCATAAGCAATATTGCAGTCAGCAGACCATAGACAGATTGTGTCATTGGCAACACTTGCAATACAAGCAACCTGCCAAAAAGCTCTGGCTTTTCTGCAGTTACTGCCACTGCTGAAGTTCCTGCAAGTGTCAAACCAATTGCAGATGCTATTCCTGCTATAGCTATGGCTATCATGCATCCCATTATTATGTTTGTTTTTATTGTATCGGTATTCTCTTCCTGTGCCATTGCAAACGGCATTGCCATCAGCAACATGGCTCCCACAACCAATATTCTCCATTTCGCTTTCATTTTATTTCCTCCGTATATTTTCTCCTAATCTGGAATGGAATAAATTTCTTTCCCCCTCCTTCATAGAACCTATTGAACAACTCCACATACTGAAGGCGCAATGCGTGTATGGCGGCGCCCAATGACTGTATCAACAGATTTGCAAAATGAGTTAAAATGAGTAGAATAGGAACTAAAATAATCCCTACATATGGAAGGATATCTGGAAGCAGGTCAGCAACTACGTTAAAGGCGAGAGCCATTCCAGCAGTTGCTAAGCCTAGCGCAAGGAGCCTTGCATATGAGAGCCAGTCTCCTAAAAAGCCAGTTAATTCAAAAAAACCAAGAGCACCATTTCTCTTGAATAGAGCCAGCAGACCAATTAAAGTGAATATCATTGCAATGATTTTTGCAGAGGAACTGAGTTTCCATAATTCAAGCAGTGTTTCTCCTATGAGCATACCTCCTCCAATTTCCAGTAAAAACCATGGAATCTGTTCTGCAAATATGCTTTTTATATGTCCTCTCGCAAGATTTTGATATAATCCCAAGATAAAGCCCAGGTTTAGATGAATTAAGCCCAATATCAGTGCTATTGTCAGAATTATAACAGGCTTATGAATTGCATCAATTGGAAGAGTGAAACCAAAAATGTTGGCGTTATAAAGCAATTTTTCTGCATTGCCATATATAAAGCGCGGAATAAAATCTCCGAAGAAACTATTAAAAAGAAAGCCTGTAACAATATTGCCAATACCAAGCCAAACACCGACGAATGTCCATGTTTTTATAAATTCACTTTTTCTGAATTTAATTCTGGCAATGAGAGATAAAATTAATATTACTAGCCCATAGCCTGCATCGCCAAGCATAACTGAAAAGAAAACAATAAAAGATATACCAATGAAAATTGTTGGATTTATTTCATTATATTTTGGAAGAGCAAAAAGTTCCAAAAATGTTTCAAAAGGTTTTGCCCATTTTGGATTTTCCAGATGAATTGGTGGAGAATCTGGGTTTCTTTTTGCTTTATGAATATGCACTACAGCATTTCCTTCCGTAACATCATCTACTAATTTTCTCACTTTTTCGGAATTCTCTGATAAACACCATCCTTCCAGAAGATAGGTATAGTTTGTTTCTCCAAATCTATTATATATCTCCCTCCTCTCCTTTTCAATCTGTATTTCTTCTCTTATTGAAAGTAAATCTATTTTTCTCTTTTCATATATTTCTGAAAGTTCTTTTTCAATGATCTTTTTCCTCTTTTCCTCTTCCTTTATTTCTTTTTTTAACTGACTTAGTAAATCCTTTGTCCTTCCCTCTCCTTCAATGATAATTTCTTCAAAATTTTTTATCTTATCTATTTTTTCTTCAAGTGATATTGGAGCAACAATTAAAACAGCCCACAGGTTTTCCTTTTTCCTTCCAACTTTTCTATAGTTAAAATAAATCTCTTTATCGATTTTTAGAGATTCTAAATCTGTGCATAGACCACATTTTACAATTAAATATTTTGATTTCCCAAGCCATGAAACATCGATATCAAATAAAGCAAGATATTCCAACTTTCTTAGTTTCTCTCTCAAATTTTCTATATTGCTTTCTATTTCACTTATTTCTTTTTCTTTTTGTAGAACGTCTTCTTCTATCTCCGAAAGAATTTTTTCTGCTTCCTCTATTTTCTCTTCCATACTTCTTTTTTTAACTTTTCTTTTTTCAATACTTTTCCCGAAAAATTTTCTTTTTTCCACTCTTCTATAATTTTTGAGAATTTCTATAATTCTGCTTAATCTTAGTTCATAACTTGCAAGTATTTCAACGTCAGGGTGCATTTTTCCTTCAGGAATATCTTCATAAGAAATTTTTTCTATTTCCACCATGCCATTTTCATGAAGAGCAGTAACAAGCTTTGAACTATCTTCCTTGTGCACAAGAATAGATACTTTGCTCATCTCTGAAGGGAATAACATGTTATCTCATAATTTCTTCAACAATTTGGTGCACCACTCCTTCTATCTGCTCCGTCACTTTTTCCTTTAAAGCCTCTGCCTCCTTCTTTCCTTGCTTCTCTATTTTCTCTGCCTCTTTTTCTGCCTCTTTTTTTGCTTCCTCTATAATTTTTTCTATTTCTTTTCTTGTATTTTCAATAATCTTCTCTCTTTCTTTTTCTCCCTTTTCTATTGCTTTCTTTAAAATCCACTCTGCCTCTTTCTTTGCCTTCTCTATCTCTTTTATGCTCTCGCTTTCTATCTCTTTTACTTTCTTCAATTCTTCAATCATTTACGCACATGTATTAGGAGACACATTAAAAATATTTCTCATCTCTTCTTTTTCAATGGATTGCCTATCTGCTTCTTGGGATAGCCTTTTGGCAAAGGCTTATTCCATATCTTCTCATTTTCTATAATTTTGCCATCTTCTATAATTTCTCCCTCCCCAACAACAACATTTTTCATTCTAACATTTTTTCCGATTTTACATCTATCTGCAACAATGCAGTTCTCCATTTCTACGTTTTCTTCAATTTCACAATTATTGTAAACTATGCAATTCTTCAGCACAGAATTTTTCTTCACCTTGCAGTTATTTCCTACTGTGGAATTTCTTAGGATGCCTTCTATACTGCAATTTTCTCCCGATGCATATCGAAGCCCTTTCTCCTTAAGCAAAATTTTTGTAGCTTCTATATAACTTGAATGTCTTCCAACATCTATCCAGTAGCCATTGAATGCATAGCCATAAAATGGTTTTCCATCTTCCACAATTTTTGGAAAAACATCCATTTCCATTGAAACAAATTTATTTGAAGGAATATAATCTAAAATTTCATACTCCATGCAGTAGGCGCCTGCATTAATCAGATTTGAAGGCGCCTCTTCCTTAGAAGGCTTTTCAACAAATTTTTTTATTCTTCCATCTGAAAGTATATCAACTACACCAAATTCTTCAACATTCTTAACTGGCCAAAGAGAAATGGTGGCAATAGCCTTCTTTTTCATATGATACTGAATAAACTTTCTGAAGTTTAATGAAGAAATTATATCGCTATTCAACACCAGAAAAGTTCCGTCAATGTATTTTTCTGCATATTTTACAGCACCTCCTGTGCCCAATGGCTGTGGTTCATTATTAACTACTGCATCTATACCATTTTCTTCAAAATATTCCTCAATTTCGTCATTTCTATAATTTGATGCAACAATAATTTCTGTTCCAGAAGGAAGAGCATCCACTATATAGCGAATCATTGGTTTGTTAAGCAACGGCAACATTGACTTTGCTTTTGTATATGTTAAAGGAGCAAGTCTTGTTCCATAGCCTCCTGCAAGTATCACTGCCTGCATGTAATGAAAATATGGACGAATTTAAATATGTTGGTTTATCGATTGCGGTTTAATCTACAAGTTTGATGGCATCTCTTTGTGAACGATTGATTCCAGAACGATTGATTCAAATAAGAGATAATCAATGATTATATTTCGCATTTATGCCGACACAATCATTTTTCCTTAAAGTTAAAAGCATTGCATCAACACAACTTACCGAAATAGCTTTTAAAGATACGAATTTAGCCTGACTTTGATAAGCTCATTTCATCCACGTTTATGAAGCGGATAGAAAATATTTGAAAATGCATAATACCCTTTATGTTCTTTTTTTATGAATATATTAATGGAGCCATTTTAGCCTCACACTTCTCATCTACATTTCCTAATCGATGCA
>CAZNGK010000036.1:0-11523 GCA_964572575.1 uncultured Thermoplasmatales archaeon
ATTGGAGTGAGGATAGATAGTAGGCAAGAAAAAACGTGGCTTAAATTCAAGGAGTTTGTAGAAGAAAAATATGGAAAGAAACACACTGTTCTTGGAAATGAACTTGTAAAAGCTTTGCAACTATATCTCGATCTATATGAGAGAGTAAATTATAACAAAAAGGAGCCTGAGACACAGCTTATAAGAGAAAGAGCAGGTGACATTCAGCTTAAACCATTGAGAGAAATATCTTATGATTTGCTCAACACACTTATTGCATGCAGAGGTTACTTGGAGCATATAGAGGACGAAATGGGAGATATACCAGATTCTACCAGAGAAAAACTTGATAGACTGAGGCAATCTTTATTTAAAGCACAGAAACTTATTCAGGAAAGAATTGAAGCGATAAAATAATGAAAAAAATTGGCTTCATTATCAATCCCATTGCAGGAATGGGAGGAAAAGTTGCATTAAAAGGAACTGATGGACTGGCAGAGGAGGCTATAAAAAGAGGAGCAAAACCTGTTGCTGAGGAAAGGGCAAAAGAATTTTTATCATCATTGAAAAAGGAATTCATATTCTATACCTGCTCATCTAAAATGGGAGAAAATGCGTTCAGAGGGGTAGGAAAAAGGGCAGAAGTGATTTACAAGGCTCCAGAACAAACAACTGCAGAGGATACAAAAAAAGCTGCTAGAAAAATGAGGGAAATAGTTGATTTACTTGTTTTTGTTGGTGGCGACGGCACTGCCTGCGATATTCATGATGCCATCGATGCAAGTTTGCCTGTGCTTGGTGTGCCTGCTGGGGTGAAAATGTATTCTGCTGTTTTCGCCTTCACGCCGAAGGATGCTGCAGAAATTTTAGAAGATGATGACTTGCCATTGGAGGAGAGAGAGGTAATTGATATTGATGAAGAAGCTTTCAGGAGGGGGGAACTTAAAACTGATTTGAAAGGATATGCACTTGTTCCATGCCATAAGAAAGTACAGGCTGGAAAAGAATTTTATTATGAGAATGGCAAGGAAGAGATTGCCTCCTGGTTTGTTGAGGAAATGGATGAGGAAGCTGTTTATATAATAGGAGGAGGAAGTACAACTTGGGAAATAAAAAAGGCTCTCGGAATTGAAGGAAGTTTTCTGGGCATAGATATAGTAAAAGGAAGAAAGCTCCTTTGCAAAGATGCTGGAGAAAGTGAAATAAAGAGATTTTTAAAAGGAGATGTGAAGATAGTGGTAAGTCCTCTTGGCAAACAGGGTTTTATTTTTGGTAGAGGGAATCAGCCAATTAGTGCTGAAGTAGTAAATAAGGTTGGAAGGGAAAATATCATTGTGGTTGCAACAAAGGGAAAACTTAACAATATCGATTCTCTTAAGGTAGATACTGGAGATGAGAGAGTAAATGATATGCTTCGTGGTTTCATGGAAGTTGTAACAGGATACAAGGAAAAGAGGATAATGAGAGTTAGTTGAATTTGTTATGCATTACTAACAATCTTTTTCTGTTAGTAATGTGGTTATCAATACTCCTAATTTCAATGCCTCTAAATTTTTCACAATAGTTAAATATTAACATTGCATATAGAGATATGAAAGTATATTTGTGTGGAGAAAGGGGATGTTGCCCATATGTAGAGATAAAAGACAATGAGGTAATCATTGGAGAAGAAGGTAATATATGCAAGCTAACAATTGAGCAATTTAATGCCCTAAAAGAAAAAATAAATAGAGGAGAAATCTAAACTTTTCCCCTCTATATTTTTATCTTTCTTCAATATCATCAAAGCTATATTCCGTCTCTTTCTCTGTTTCATTTGAAATATTAGTTTCATTTGAAATATTATATTTTCTTTTCCTTCCTGCTACCACTGCCCCTATGGCAATTCCTGCAACAAACCCAACTCCTCCAGTTAGGAATAAATCTAAATCAGATTCCTTTCCATTATTTTCTTCGTTAACTGCAATTCCATTCTTTTCTAATTTTCCTCCTTTATAACCTGTAGCCAAGCAGAGCATGTTTGCAATCATATAAGCATATTTATAGTAGGTTAAAGCATTCTTCACGTCGTCTTTTTCAAAACTTCTTCCAAATTCTGCATAGCTCACTGCAAGCACTGGCTCTATGCTCATATTTCTTGCCTTTTCTATTGCAAAACCTGCCATCTGGCTCGTTCTGTTAAGTTTATCATATACTGCATCTCCTTCTATGCCTATCATTTCAATAGCAAGATTTGCATTTGCAATCGCCTCTAAGGAATTAAATAAACTTGAGGCAGGATATTCTTCCTTTTGCTCATAAGCCTTCTCAAGCAAATCATTTGCTTCACTGATAAATTTTCCAGAATAGCCAGTTTCTTCAGAAAGAATGCTTGCATAAGATATAATGTTCTGGGCATAATCATAATATTTCTCTGCCATACTGCCAATCCAGCTCTCATTTACAGCATAACTTTCATTAAATTCCTTACTCAAATTTAACCACCAATATACCGTGTTGCTCCTTTCCATTGCATAAGACAAATAATAAATGTAATCCAGCTTTTCCGCACTTTTATTTACATACTCCCTCGCCTCCAATGCACGCTGTTGGGCGGCGCCAACACACTGCAGGCTAACTAGTCCATTTATTTTTTCTTCCTCTGCTTCTTTAAGAGAGGTTTCAACTGCAGATGAAACGTTTTCATATATTTCCTGTATACTTGTTCCATTGTAATACTGGCAGGCATAAATAACAAATCTTGAACTTATTTTTGACTGGAATGCTTTGCTTATGCTGTAGTAATAAAATTCTTTATACTCAAAAGATGTTTCTGCATCTTTCAGATTTTTCTCAGCTTTTTCTAAATGGTTTCTCACAATACCTCTTGGGCTATAAAAGGGATATCCTACTGGAAGGGTAGTTTTTTCAAAAAGTTCTTTTGCTTTCTTATAACTTTCATTGGCTTCTTTAATTACCTTTTCCACTAATGGATCAAGTATTTCCTTGTAATATTCACCTGTTGTTATAGGCTTGTTATGCTCTTCCTTCTCAAAACTATAATTGGTGAAATATGCCAATGCCTCATTTATATCTTCAACTTCCTTAACAATTAACCCATATTTATTATACAACTCTTCGGTAACATTAACTGGCACTTTTTTATAGAGAGTAATCCAGCCTACTCTTTCTTCAACTATTTTATACTCAATGCTTTGCCCTTTGGGTATAAGAAAATAATGCTTACCTGCCTCACCAGCAGCTTCTCCTTTTTCCAATATACCACCAACAGGTCCTATGCTACCATCTGGATTTATCATTCCTGTCATAATTACATCATCTCTCACATCTAGATTTTCAAGCAAACATATTGCAGCTATGGTCATAGTTGCTCCAGCAGAAGGACCACCGACAATAGGTGAATCAGCTTTTACTTGGAAAAAGAAATCATATTCGCTGACATCTTTTCCAGTAAGCATGCCTGCAACATCAACAGCAAGTTTTGCTGAGCCCTGCATGTCAAGCTGTGTTAATGGCGTTGTTATAACAAAAACATTGCCAGAACCATTCATCATTGTGACATTTATTTCTGTAAGCACTCCAAAATAGCTCCCATTTTCACTTTGGGCAACAGCAGGTGCATACATTATTATGCTTCGATAATATACGTGCCTCTCCCATTCATGTACCGGCATGGCAGATGCAAAAGGAAGCATAAATAGGACAGCCATAACGACTATTTTTTTCATAGAAATATGGAAAGAAAATATAACTTAAATTTTGTTGTGCATTTATCGAATATTTTATAGAATTTTGGACGATAATCAGTTAGTAATTTACCATAATTCCAAATTAAAGATAGAATCCATGAATATGTGAGTGTGAAGTTATTCTTTTTAAATCAATGGTTATCCTTTTTTTCAAACCATTTCATTACAGCGTAATAACGCTGGAGAATTGTAAGAATGCCAGCAAAAATAAAGTAGAGCATTATCCACTCAATGAAATATAAGCCAAAAATTTTCTCTCTAATAAAAAATTGAATAAGTAAAGTGAAAAATAAGATAACTATCCTATCAGCTCTTCCAAGTATGCCAGCATATAATCTTTCATAGCCTACAGCCTGCGCCTGTGTGCCGAGATAGCTTACAAGCAGGACTGATGAAAATGCTGTTATGCCAATGATTTTATTCACCCATACAGATATGATTATTCCACCAATAATGAAAACATCTGAAAATCTATCTATGGCATGATCTATAAAATCTCCTTTTTTATTCGCTTCCCCTCTTATCCTTGCTATTTTACCATCGAGCGCGTCCAATATGCCATTCACCAAAATAAAAAAAGCAGTTGCCAACAGAAGCCATTCATTTTCATAGGAAAAATATGCTGATATTCCAGCGAGAAAGGCGAAGAGAAGGGAGAGATAGGTAAGTATGTTTGCCTCTAAATTTATTTTCTTTGCTATTGGCTCAAGAATAAAGTCCACTTTCTGCCTGTATCTATCTAACATTTTCCATCAACCACTCACTATAATCAATTTTTCCATAGCTGGATGGTGGCATCTCTTTTATAATTTTCAAAATTTCTTCCACTATCTCTTCAGGATTTTTTCTTGTGGTATCTATTTCCCATATTTTTTCATGCCTTTCCAGAGCTCTTTGAAGGATTATATCGAGAGCTTCAGCCTCCACATTTTCCATGACTTTTTTCTCATTCCATTTTTTAGCCAGCAACCTTTTTTTAAGCTCTTCAGGATGGCAACGTAATAAAATAACTGCATCAACACTTAGCAAATGACTCAAATGCCCCTCTATGAAAAGAATATTTTTTTCTTTTATTTTTTTGATGTATCTGTCCATGGCATCCTCATCAACTATTTTACTCTCCCTTTCTTCATCATAGCCAACAACAAATTCATCTGCAATTTTTTCCAATCGCAATACATCATAACCCATTTTTTCAAGCAAGTCAGCAATCGTTGATTTCCCTACACCTGGTGTTCCTGTTAAAGCAATTTTCATACTTCAACCAATTCAATAAACTCATACGCATCTCTTCCTTCTTTAAAGCAATAGTGTATATTCCTATAATTTTTCTTAAAATCTGCCACATCTTTTCTTACCTTTGCTGGCTCTTCTCTATCCAGAAGCAATCTTTTGAAAAACTTTGCAACTTCCTCCATTTCCTCCTCCTTCATTCCAACTCTTGTAAGCTCCTGCACACCAAGCCTTATGCCAGAAGGGCGCAAGGGATGTTCGTCTCCAGGCACCATGTTCATATTTGCTATAATACCTCCTTCCTCAAGCAATTCAGCTGCCTCCTTCCCTTTTTCCTTGCCAACTCTGAATAATACTTGATGTGACTCTGTAAAACCATAATCCTTGCCAAGGACATCAAAACCAAGATTATAAAGCTCTTCAGCGAGTTTCTTTGCATTTTTTACAATCTGCTCAGCATATTCTCTCCCAAATTGCAAATGCTCAGCAAATGCTATTGCTTTCGCTGCCACATGATGGAGATGATATGATGATGTTACGCCTGGAAAAACAGCCCAATCTAAATATTTCATTTCCTTTTCCTCCTCCTTAGTTTTATTTGCCACAATTATTCCTCCTTGCGGGCCAGGCAAAGTCTTATGAGTTGAGCCAGTCATAACATCTGCCCCTTCCTTCAATGGCTGTTGAAATTTCCCGCCTGCTATCAGACCAAGGACGTGAGCAGCGTCATAAATAACCTTTGCTCCAACTTCATGAGCCACTTCAGCTAGCTCTGTCAAGGGTGTGGGAAAAAGAAAAACGCTCTGTCCAAATAAAGCAAGTTTTGGTTTCACTTCTCTAATAACCTTAATTGCTCCGTCAACATCTATATTCATACGTTCCTCATCAAATGGATAAAAATGAAGTTGCAAACCTCGCAATCCAGCAGCCCCCCATTTGCCATATGAAATATGAGCGCCATCTGCTGTATCAAGCACAGTAACAGCATCGCCAGGCTCAGCAAATGCCTTAAATACAGCCATATTGGCGACAGTGCCAGAAGTGGGGCGCACATCAGCATATTTGCAATCAAATAATTTTTTTGCAAGCTCAATTGCCTTGCTTTCTACTTCATCAAAATATTTGCATCCTTGATAATATCTATGGCCTGGTGTACCTTCAGCATATCTTCCATGCAAATCAGTTATTAACATTTCTTGACATAATGGCGAGAGTATATTTTCGGAAGCTATCATTGGCAGGCATTCACCAAACATTTCATTATTCCTTTTTGCCATTTCTCTAACAAATAGAGCTTCTTTTAACCAATCCATGAAAGGAAATGAAAAATAAAATAAAAAGATAGTGGGTTGAGGTGGAATTATAGGAAACTATATGATAAATTGCCAATAAGATAATATCGCCAGTGAGAAGGAGCGTTTCCTTCTTTTGTTATTGGGTTATAGTAATAAACATCATTAAAATATCCCCATATTTCAACTGAAGGGTAAGAATGTTTCTTGAAGTAATTATAAGGATATCCTCTTCTCTCGTGCAATTTTGCTTCTTCATCATCCCAATATGGACCACTGGTGGCATCTAATGCATGCCACTTTCCATTTTCATATATTTCTACCCATGCATGTCCTCCTGTTTGTCCGCTGAAATTTACTTCTCCTACAACAACACGAACATTTTGTGCTTCTATTCCTATAGCTCTTAAAAGAGAAACTAAAGTATATGCCTGTTCTTCGCAGTCACTCACAATTTTTCCGGGCAAGGGGTTTGTTTTATAGTCAGGTGTTTCTGCTAAAAATTCATTCGGCATAATCCACTTCTCAGCTACGCCATGAAGTGTTGCATCTGAAACCCATGTCCATCTAACAGCTGTTTTATATGCTTCCCTCGAGTTTTTTATTGTATTTGCCAGCTTCTGAACCTCAGAATCATAAGGAGTGACATATTTCTGCCATGGAGAAAGTTGTTCAAAATCCTCCTTTTTAAGTAGAAGAGGACCCTGTCTGAGTAATCTTGGCTGAAATTTTTTTATCTTCACTATCTCTTTTTGCTCTTGCTGTTCTGTCCAAATAATATAGAGAGCAATAAATGAAATTAAAATGATAGCCAAAATAACCAAGCGTTTATTGTTTGCAGGCATCGTCATGTAATAAGGAAGAGAGAAATAAAAGGATTACTAAATTTTATGAAGTTGAATAAAAATCTGTGGGCATCAGTTTACAGCAAGATATCTTCTCATCGATGTGAAAAAGTATTTAGTTATTCCTGCTTAACCTAATAACTTTTTACATGATCATCGAGTTAAAATTTTGATAGGAACTGTTTTGAACTCTGTCAAAAAAATTAGCGATGGGGGATGGGAATGCCATTAATATCACTGCCATTAATATTTGCCCATTTGTCATCTATAAATTTTTATATTCTGGCTCTTTTATCCTCATGAAGATTCTCTTTATCCACGCAGATTTCATTGAATATGAAGCAAAAGAGAAAGCAATTGAAAAGGCAGAGAAACTGGAAAAAGAAAGAGACGAGATGGAAGATGTTTTGGTGGCATTCATATCAGTTGAAAGAGATGATGAATGGCATGGAAATGCAGTTGAGGAGATAAAAAATGTTGCTTCTATGCTCAATGTTAAAAATATAATGCTTTATCCATATGCCCATCTTTCAAGTGAGCTTGCTTCTCCAGAAAAAGCAGTTGAAATGCTGAAAGCAATAGAGAAGGATCTGGCAAAGGAGTATAACGTTAAGAGATCTCCTTTTGGATGGTATAAATCTTTTAAAATAAGTTGCAAGGGGCATCCTTTATCAGAGCTCTCTCGCCATGTGGAATGCAAAAAGAAGGAAGTTGAAAAGGAAGTAAAATCAGAATGGTATATTCTCACTCCAAATGGTGAGCTTCTGAAAGCAGAAGATTTTGATTTTACGGGATATGAAGAGTTGAAGAAGTTTTATGAATATGAAGCATTTGGCAGCAGGAAAGCAGAAAAGGAGCCAGCCCACATTAAACTGATGCAAGAACATGAACTTGTTGAATATGAGCCGGGCTCTGATTATGGCAACATGAGATGGTATCCAAAAGGTTACCTCATAAAGAGATTACTTGAAGAAAAAGTGGAAGAAATGTGCGTTAATGCAGGCGCCATGCAGGTTGAAACTCCGATAATGTATGACATAAATCATCCTTCTCTGAAAAAATATGTGAGTAAATTTCCAGCCCGTCAGTATAGAATAAAAGGCGATAAAGGCAGGGAATTTTTTCTCAGATTTGCTGCCTGCTTCGGGCAATATCTTATGGCAAAAGATATGACAATTTCTTATAAAAATTTGCCCTTACGCCTATTTGAGCTTGCAAAATCGTTTAGAAGAGAGCAACACGGTGAACTTTCTGGAATTAAAAGGCTGAGGAGCTTCACCATGCCAGATATGCATACAATATGCAAGGATGAAAAGCAGGCTTTAGAAGAATTCAGAAAGCAGTTTTTACTCTCTATCAAGTGGATGAAGTTGCTTGAAATCGATGGAGAAATAGCCATCAGATTTGTAAAGGATTTTTTCGATAGAAATAGAGAATTTGCTGTTGAATTGGTTAGAGAATGGAATAAGCCTGTTCTCGTGGAGATGTGGGATAAAAGATACTTTTACTTCATAATGAAATTTGAAATAAATATAAATGATACTGTTGGAAAATCATTTGCATTATCTACAGTGCAAATAGATGTGGAAAATCCAGAGTCCTTTGGAATAACATATATAGATGAAGATGGGAAAGAAAAATATCCATATCTCCTGCATGCATCCATTTCTGGTGGAGTAGATAGATGTGTATGTGCATTACTTGAAAAAGAGGCAATAAAAATGCGGGAAGGAAGGAAAGCGAGTTTTCCTTTCTGGCTTTCTCCAACGCAGGTGAGGATTATTCCTGTTAATGAAAAGTTGTTGGAAGAGTGCATTCAGCTTGCAGGCAAAATAAAAGCGAGAGTGGATATAGATGATAGAGATGAAAGCGTTTCAAAGAAAATAAGAGATGCAGAGAAAGAATGGATTCCTATCATTTTAGTATATGGAGAAAAGGAAAGAGAAGGCATGTTAAAACCAAGATGGAGATTCGAATGCAATGAAGAAGAAGTGGACATAAACAGATTAAATGAAATTATAAAAGAAAAAATGGAAGGATTTCCTTTCAAACCTCTTGCATTACCTATATTTCTCAGCAAAAGGGCTAAATTCAGATAGTTATCTTCTCATCCATATAATCAGGAAAGCGATTCCAAGCATGACAAGGAAGGCTGGCACAATGATTTGCATGAATAAAAGCAGGAAAGAAACTTTCTTTGCCTCTTCCGCCATTTCATTTACAGATCTTTCACTCATCCAATATCTCAAATCTAAGACTTTCACACTATTGCCAGATAATTTCTGAACTTGCTTCTTTTGCTGTTCAGCATTTTTAATATTCTCAAGCAGATCTTCGCTTTCCAGATGCACAACTAATACATCTGCCTCCTTATTTGAAAGTTTTATGAGTTCTTTCATTTTCTCCGCTTCTTCCTTAAGTTTCTCTACTGTTTCTTTTTCAAAAGATATTTTTAGTTTGTATACATCTATCCAGAATATTCCTCTTATTCCAATGAATACTTCTAAAGGATTTATCTTTTTCACAGAATTTTTTTCCATATCTATAACAAGTCCTGTATAGGGCTCAACCCAATATTTCGTCGTTGTAATATATCTCACATTCATTTCTATTCCAGGAGTGGAATCATATAAACTTCTATCCTCTACGGTTTCAAATAAATAAGTATGCATGCCTTCATGATCTTCTTCCCTTACAAAGTGTACTATGGATGGAGCATTTATTTCAGGATTCCACATTAAATAGTCTCCTTTTTTTGTTCCTGGGGGGAATGTGTAAATTCCTTCTCTTTCCATGTCTCCATAATTTTTAGCTTCCTCAGATGTGTCTGCATATACACCATGATACTCTGTTTTACATGCCAAATCTATTTTTTCCCCACTTTCCTTATCATATGTATTTGTTTCATCTTTTATCAGCAAAACTTTTTCACCATTTTCCCAGTAAACTTTCTCTGCTTTTACACTTCTCACCATCTCTATATTCCTAGTTGGTTGTGAAACAAACCATAGTTCCCCCTCCATCTTTATAGTTCCTTCAAAATTTTCTGGAATAGTGTGTAAATCAGGGAATTTTGCATTCACTCTACCATCTTTCTCTACAAAAACAACATATCCTGTATTTGGCTCTATCCAGTAAGTTGTATTTCCACTATAATATAAACTTATGGAACGATCGCTCAGTCCTTCTATACTCTCCTCCCCAATGTAATAGTTGTTGATGTTCGTTTCATATTTATAAACTTCAATTCCACCTATATTATCTTCGCCAATAAAATGGGCAACAGAAACATTATTTATATTTGGATCCCATATTTCATAATCCCTTTTTTCTACACCAATTGGAAATGTAAACAATCCTTTCTTATCAGAAAGCATTGGGATAAACTTCATAGTATATGGATTTATTGCATCTTCATAGCATGAATATAGCTCTTTTATTTCATTTCCATTTTCATCTTCCGCTTTGACTTCATTTTTTACCATATAATATGTCTCCTTAACATCTGTCACCTCTACATGATTACATACTGTAACATTATACCTCTCATATTGAGCATTTGAAGTATTTAGCATTGTTACATTTCCTTTCAAAAAAACATTCATGTTTAAATCGGATGGTAACTTATGTAGGTTTGGAAATTCTGCATACTGTTCTACATGCTTTTGCAGGTCAACAATGGTGCCAGTATTTACTTCTACCCATGCTGTTAACTCACCATTATAAAACATTTTTGCTTCAGGTAAAAAAGGGAGAGAGCCAGTAAAAACATGTTCCTGCCATCCCTCAAACTTATATGTTTTCACTCCCTTTCTCATCTCTTCTCCTCTGAAATAACCTATGGTGGCTGCTTCATCCTTGGTGATGTATCCCTGCTTATAGGCGTCGTCTAAATCGCTATTCCATACCAAGTAACTCTTCTTTTTAACACCGATTGGGAAAATCCATTGTCCTATTCTATCTACATCACCATATCCTTCAATGTTTTTTACAGTATAGGGATCTATTCCATATACCTTTACCATACAGAGTTCATCGATTTTTTTACCTGTAATTTTGTCCCTTGCATCTATATCTTCTCTTATTAAAAGCACATCTCCTTCTTCTTTAATTGCCCTTATATGTCTCGTAATTTCTATATCCCTATAATCCAGTTCGACTGTTGTTGTATTAAGCATACCAAGCACGCCATCATAATAAATTATCTTATTAAGGTCAGCTGGTATCCTTTTCATAGAAGGCACTACATAAAATGAAAGTGAAGGCGAGATAATGAAGAAGACAATCGCTCCAGCAAGCACCAAGCTTCTTTTATTCATAAAGAAGAATATAAAAACAATTTAAGAAAGTTTTGAAAAAGAAATTTTAATCATGTATTGTTTAGTTTAAAAAGTGTAAGTTAGAAATATAATCAAAATTCATGGG
>CAZNGK010000037.1:0-4740 GCA_964572575.1 uncultured Thermoplasmatales archaeon
TACAGCAGCATTAGAAAGCATTCCATGAACAAAAATAAGCATATTAAAAAGGATGAATGGGTTTAAAAGGTTATTGATTCTTGCAATGTTAAGAACGATGATAATTTCATGAGAAATTACTCCAAAATGAAATAAATCTTTTTTCCTGGATGTTAAAACAGCTCTTCATTAATATCTCAAAAGTGGGCTCGGGGAGATTCGAACTCCCGACCTTCGCCTCGTCAAGGCGACGTCATAACCCCTAGACTACGAGCCCTCAGGATAATATGCAAAACATATTTTAAAATTATTCCTTTTGGGGCAGAGGAGACGTCTGCCAAATTTATTTCATGGTTTCTGTTCATGAAATTCTGACAAAGTAGATAGTCTTATATTCCTTCCTTCATTTTCTATTTATGAAAAATCTTGAGGAAATTGCAAGCCTTATAGAAAAAGAACTCAATGAAAAGGATGATTTGAGAGAGAAGACTTTGAAGAGATGTAGAGATATTATAAGAGAGAGTAGAAGAGCAATAAAAAAAGTGCATACTGGAGAAATTGAGAAAGCAAAAAAACATTTAGAAGAAGCAAAGAAAATACTTGAAGAAATAAAAGCAGAATTAGATAAACACCCAGATATTTTAACAGCAGGATATATGGAAAGTGCAATGCAGGAAATTGCTGAAGCAGAAATATTTCTTGCAATTGTTGAAGATAATGATTTTCCAAATCCAGGAGATATAAACGTTAGTTACACAGCTTATCTGCTTGGGCTTGCAGATGCTGTAGGTGAGTTAAGAAGAAGGGGGGTCTATCTCCTAAAGGAAGGGAATGTTGAGGAAGTTGAGAATATACTTGATATGATGGAAGAAATATGCGATAAAGTGCTGGAATTTGATTATCCTTCTGGTTTGCTTCCATTAAAAAGAAAGCAGGATGTAATAAAAAAAGTGCTGGAGAAGATGAGAGGGGAGGTAGCTCTTTTCAAGAAGAGTAAAGAATTGGAAAGTAAAATTGAGGCAATTATTAAAAGATTGCATAAAAAAGAAGAGAAAGAGGCTTTAGATATTGATTCACTTCTCTGATTTCCATATTACTTTTCCATTTTTTATTACAGTATTCACCATGTTTCTTCCAATTTCATATGCAATAAAAGAATGAGAAGGCGAGTCCATAATCAGCAAATCAGCTTTTTTGCCTTCCTCTATGCTTCCCACCAAATGTTCCATTTTAATTGCTTTTGCAGAGTTAAGTGTTGCAGCTTTCAGTGCTTCTAAGGGCTTCATTTTCATTTTATAACACGCAAGCTGAACTATGAACTGCATGTTGGCAACATAGCAATTTGGATTCAAGTCTGTTGCAAGTGCAATTGTCGGTCCAGCCTGCAACATTTTTCTTGCATCTGGATATGGAGTGTTTAAAACAAATGGGACAGCTGGGAGCAATGTTGCAACAACGCCTGCTTCTGCCATTTTTTTCATAGCTATCTCGTTTGCCATTAGCAGATGATCTGCAGAAATAGTAGAAATTTCTGCAGCAAGCTCACTGCATCCAATACATGAAAATTCGTCAGCATGAATTTTTGGCATCATTCCATATTTCTTTCCTTCAAGCAACACTTTCCTTGATTGCTCCACGCTGAAATATCCTTCCTCGCAAAAAATATCAATAAATTTTGCAAGCTTTCTCTCTGCAATTTCTGGAATCATTTCATTAATTACTTCCTCAACATATTCATCTGCTTCTTTTCCAGCAGGCACTGCGTGAACCAAAAAAGTTGGAACCACGTCTATTTTATTAATGCTGTTTATTACTTCAAGCATTTTTATCTCATTTTTTAAATCCAGACCATAACCACTTTTTATCTCCACTGTTGTTGTCCCATGTTTTATCATTTCCTCTATTCTCTTCATTGTTTCCTGCAAAAGTTTTTCTTTACTCGCCTTCCTTGTTTGCTCTACAGTATAACCTATACCTCCGCCTCTCTCTGCAATTTCTTTATAACTCAAGCCATCTATTTTCCATTCAAGTTCAAAATCCCTGTAGCCAGCAAAAATAGCATGAGTATGGCAATCAACGAAGCCAGGCATTACAAATTTTCCTTCAGCATCAACTACTTCATCTGCTTTTTCCTTTTTCCCAACGCTTTTGATTTTATCTTCCTCGATATATACACATGTATTTTTCACTATTTTATATCCGTCAAAAAGCTCTCCTATGTTTTTAATTAACAAACTCATGAGAGTATATTGTAAATGAAATTAAAACATTGCTTGCCTTAATGCATTTTCTATATCGTTAATCAAATCTTCAACATTTTCTATTCCTACAGATAGGCGAATGAATCCATCTTCTATTCCCATCTCTTTTCTTTCTTCACTGCTTAAATAGCTGTGGGATGTGTTGAATGGCATGCTTATAAGGCTCTCTACCCCTCCCAAACTTGAAGCTTCCTTTATTATCTTAAGCTTTCTCATGAAATTTAGACCATATTCATCTTTTTCCAAAACAAAGCTTACCATTCCTCCATATCCTTTGAGCAATCTTTTTGCTATTTCATACTGCTCATGGCTTTGGAGTCCAGGATAAATTGTTCTAATACCTTTTTCTTCAAGAAATTCTGCTATTTTCATTGCATTTTCGTTATGTTTAGCTATCCTAATATGTAGGGTTTTTATACTCCTTAAAAGCATATATGCCTGAAAAGGGCTCATACATCCTCCATATTTTATCATTCTCTGCCATATCTTTTCAATATTCTGCTTATTTGATGCAACAATTCCTCCAATTAAATCAGAATGTCCCCCCAAATATTTTGAAGCACTGTGAATAACAATATCTGCCCCCTGCTTTATTGCCTGCTGGTTTATAGGTGTTGCAAAAGTTTCATCTGCACAGAAAATGATTTCCTTCTCCTCTGCCAATTCTGCAATTGCAGGCACATCAATAACTTTCAGCAGAGGATTTGTTATTGTTTCAAAAAATATCATCTTTGTTTTTTCTGATATTGCCTCTTTTATTTCTTTTAATGATGTGCATTCCACATATTTTATCTCTATCCCCAGCTTTTTCAGCTCACTCTCAATAAACTTATAAGTTCCTCCATACAAGTCCATGGAAGTAATTAGCTCATCTCCAGGCTCGAGGAAAGAAAGGAAGGTTGTTGCAATAGCTGACATGCCTGAGGAAAAGGCGAGAGCATCTTCAGATTTTTCAAGCATTGCAAACTTTCTTTCCAAACTTTTTATTGTTGGATTTGATAAGCGAGAATATATGAAATCATCTCTTGCCCTCCCTTCCATCATTTTTTCATATTTTTCATCGTTCAAAAGAAAAGTTGAGGAAAAATGAAGAGGAGATGTTATGCTTCCATACTCATATTCATCTTCATGTACACAAATTGTTTCATCTCTCATAAATTAAATAGCCATGCCCAAATTTATTCTTTTTCCATTCCTGCCAAGTATGCAAGCAATGCTTCCAGCTGAATTCTTTCATTACTGCCTTCAACTATTCTGAATTCCACCTCCCCCATTTTATCTATTATCTCTGCCTTCTTTCTTTCATGAAGCGATACATCAAAAATTGCAGAATGCAAGCCTTTAATAATATCCTCTCCAGATAGACCTTCCTCAATAAACATCCTATCAAGCATTTCTCTTGCCCTCAAAAATTCCCCTCTTAATGCAGTTTCAATTAGCTCTTTGGCGAGCTGCGGCTTTGCAACTGAAGTAACCTTATAGACATCGTCTGCATCAATTTTGTTCGA
Source organism: uncultured Thermoplasmatales archaeon (assembly GCA_964572575.1). Taxonomy (GTDB): domain Archaea; phylum Thermoplasmatota; class E2; order UBA202; family JdFR-43; genus VBQI01. Next base: position 3,749 of record CAZNGK010000037.1, read on the forward strand.
GATGCTTGCAGCAACTTGCAGGGCATTTATTGCCCGCCTCATGTCGCCATTTGCCACATAAATTAAAGATTTCATTCCCTCTGGAGTTATTTCAATGCCTTCTTTTTCAGCTATTCTCTGAAGATATTTTTCCATATCCTCTTCGCTGATTGATGAGAAGCGGAAAACTACACATCTTGATTGAATTGGTTCTATAATTTTGCTACTATAATTACATGAAAGAATGAAACGGCATGTTGCAGTATATCTTTCCATCATTCTCCTTAAAGCTGCCTGTGCATCTGGGGTAAGAGCATCTGCCTCATCAAGAAAAATTATTTTGAATGGTGCATTTCCAAGAGGAGCAGTTCTTGCAAAATTTTTAATTCTTCCTCTTACCACTTCTAAACCACGTTCATCACTTGCATTTAATTCTTCAAAATTTTCTCTCCATCTCTCTCCATAAAATTCTTTTGCCATTGCAATTGCACAGGTTGTTTTTCCTGTGCCCGCTGGGCCAGCGAATAGCAGATGGGGTATATTTCCAGATTTTACATAAGCCTTAAGGCTTTTTACAACATGCTCCTGTCCTATAACTTCATCAAGCTTTTTGGGACGATATTTTTCTGTCCATATCTCAATCATTGAACCGCCCTCTTTTTTGATTCAATTGTCGCTTCTTTGTCAAGCCTATGGTCGATGCGCAAATCAATGTGAATTCGCTTTGCTCCCATGCCAACAATTGCTTCATATGCCCTTTTAATCACCTCAAAAATTTCATCTAGGCTTTTTGCTTCTATGGTCGTTGACATGGCTCCTGTTTCATGCTTTAGTCCAGATTTCTCTATCTCTTCCAATGCTTTCTTAACATATTTGCTTACAGATACTCCTTCAGATGTAGGAAATATAGCCAGTTCAGCAATAATCATATGAAGTAAAATATCACAGTGTTTAAAAGTTTTGAGGAAATTGAATGAATGAAAAATTACTACTCACATAATTAAATTAAAATC
>CAZNGK010000037.1:4840-11457 GCA_964572575.1 uncultured Thermoplasmatales archaeon
TTTTGAGGAAATTGAATGAATGAAAAATTACTACTCACATAATTAAATTAAAATCATTCTCACCTGCTTATTACCTCTGCTTTGTTCTTCTTAACTATAATATCTTCCTCTATTCTTATGCCGAATCTTTTTGTATATATGGCTGGCTCAATAGCAAAAACCATATTTTCTTTGAATATAAAGCGTGCTTCCTTGTTTATTGCATATCCATCGTGAACTTTTAGACCGAGAGAATGTCCAAGTCCATGAAGCATGGAAAAACTGTGCTTTTTAAAAAATTCTTCAATTTTTTTATAAACATCTTTTGCTACCGCTCCTTCACATATTTCATCTATGGCAATATACAACGCTTCTTCAACAATCTCATATACTCTTTTTCCCATTTTATAAACAAAACTTCTTGTTATATCTGAGCAATAGCTCTTATATTTCGCTCCTAAATCTATAAGCGATGGCATGACAAATTTTTTATTTGTAGGCATATGATGGGGAATAGAAGTATTTTTCCCAAATGCAACAATGGTATCGAAAGCAGGCTTTGCATTTTTCTTTTTCATCATAAATTCCACTTCTCCAGCTATCTCATTTTCTGTCTTATCAACGAATTCAATTTCATTAACAACATCTACAGCTATTTTACACGCTTTCCTTATTTTCTCTATTTCATCTCTCTCCTTTACCAATCTCGCTTTTTTCAATTCTTTGCTAACATTTACAAGCTTTGCATTCACCACCTTCTTCAGATAGTTGATCTCATTATAAGAAAGAGCTTCTCCATTGAATCCTACTTTTCTTCCATCAAGCATTTCTTTGAGAAGTTTTTCCAACTCCTGTCTACTGTGATAAAAAATGCCCTCTTTTTCTAATGGAGGAGACAATACTTCCACTTTTTCAGGATATACAATGGCAATGGCATTTTCCCATAAGCCATCTAATCCTGTAAAATAAAAAAAATTTTCATCTTTGCATGCACCATTTTTTATAAATATGACATCAACATCTATATCATCAAATATTTTTCCTCTCATTTTCATCACTTTTTCTACTTTTCCATTTTTCTATCATCCTGCACAACTCTACAATTTTTTCTGGTTCAATATGTTCAATCCTCTCTTCACCAAATGGAATATTTTTTGCCTTTTCCTCATCAATCAGTCCTTCATGCATCAGAGCATTTTTTATTTTTTTCCTTCTGTGGGCAAATAAAGCTCTTACAACTTTTTCAAAAATTTCGTCACTCACATCAAATCTCCTCCCAATAGGCACAATTTTTACAATACATGAATCCACTTTTGGCACAGGTCGAAATGCTTCCTTTGGCACTCTCTCCAAAATTTCAATATCTGCTTTTGCATAAGCCATTACAGAAAGGCGAGAGTATTTTTTACTTCCCGCCCTCGCCGCCAGGCGCTCTGCAAATTCCTTCTGGTACATTAAAATGCCGAGATCGAATTTTTCTTCCAGAAGTTTAAAAGTTAGGGGAGAGGAAATATGATAGGGAATGTTGGAAACAACCTTGTTGAAGTTTATTTCTTTAAAATTTATTTCCATGGCATCTCCGTGAATAATTTCAACATTTTTTATTTTCTCAAGCCTGCCAATAAATCTTTCATCTAATTCAATGGCAACTACTTTTGCAATTTTTGCCATTTTTCTCGTCAATATTCCATTTCCTGCTCCTATTTCTAAAACAACATCATTTTCCTGTAGGCGAGCATACGAAATTTGCCTTTCAGCAATTCTATCGTCAACTAAAAAATTTTGACTTAGTTTCATTTTCTTAATGGAGGACGGGTGAAAAGACGATATTTCTCATTTGGATTTTCCAACTCCTCTATTATTCTTCTTGCAATTATCTTTTCTGGATGATGCAGATTTTTTACCCTTGTTGTCATATCTTCAAAACTTTTAAAAGGCTCTTTCTTTCTTTCCTCAATAATTTCCAGCATCGTTTTCTTTCCCAGCCCTGGCAATAATTCCAATGCATGGAAGCGGGTTGTAATTGCTGGACATTCATTAAAGAATTTTACAAATCTTTCCTCATTGTTTTTCACTATATCAAGAACTACATAAAAAATCTCTCCATGGGCAGTTGATGTTAAATCTTCATAGTTCACTCTTCCTTTAACCTTTGTGATTTTCTCCCTTTTTTCCAATTCTTTCCCAACATATACTCTTTCTCCTATATTCAAAGAAACATTTGGCTTTGGAATTAGCTCAAGCAGTGTAAATTGCTTCTCCCCTATACCATATGAAATAGGTCCTCGTCTATAACCAGGTCTTCCTGTTGGTAGGTAATCCAAAATATAAACATAATCTTCCATTACGCCTCCTATATATATTGTCTCACAAGCTCGATAATCTGTTCTATTTCTTCATCAGATGGCATGTAAGTTTCTTTTGCAAATATTGCAACCACTTCATCTTTTTCCTTTGGAAGTAAATCTGCTATTTTGCAAGCCTGTCTTTCATTTATTCTCCCTATTTCCATTAATTTCTTCACAAGTTCTTTTGCCTTCTTTGAGGATATATGTGCCACCTTTTCGCTATGTTCGAGTGCTATTCTCTGCTCCCTAGTAAGCTCTCTTTCCTTGCTCAATTTTGTAAGTAATTCTTTCACTTCAGAAAGGAGGACAATCCTCATTTTATACCTTCCTTAAATGTTCAGGAGATGAAATAATATGCTTTACTTTCCCCCCATCTCTTATTTTGACTATATATGCATTTCCCTGTGTTGCTACAATATCTCCTGTTTTGCCATGAAAACGTGGATGCGGCATTCCATGATGGACGGAAGGATCAATAACAATTGCTACTTTTTCTCCTTCTTTAAACTTCTGCATGGCTCTGGTGATAACATTCATTCTTCCTTCCCTAACTTTTTTTCTTAACTTACTCCTGCTTTTACTCCTAAACCCTCTCGATCTTTTCATTTTCATCACCAACATATATCACATCCAATTCTTTTACTTCCATTTTCACTCCAGCGAGTTCACTAAGCGATGGAGTTGTTCTTCCCTCATCTCCACTAACCAATTCCTTTATGTATGTGCCTGCTTCAGCTTTTATTTTCAATATTGCTTCATTCATTTTTAACTCCTCTATTTCAATGTCTATTATTTTCCTTCTCCTAACTCTATCAGCCCTTCTATGCATCACCCTTTTTGGAGTTCTCTGACTAATTATGCTACCCCTTAATGCATTTACTGCTTCATTAATTTTTCCATTTTTCTCGAATACTATTTTTACTCTATATATTTTTGGGTGTTTGGCGCTTTTAATCTTTTCTATTTCATCTCTTTCTGCAAAGCGAAGGTTCCTTACTCTTATCTTCCCATTTGCATGCTTATTTATTTTTTCCTCTAATTCCTCTAAATTTATATTTCTTTTTCTCGGTTCCTTAAGTTCAAGAATAAAAGGACGCCCATTTCCAAGCATAAGAGCATCGATATCTTCTCTTCCTGCTCCATGAAAACTTTCATCCTTTGCTTCAAATGCTTTTATGGCTTCTTCAGCAATCAACTCCTCGACACTTTCTTCATACATCTTCCCTTTGCCATTGCAGTAATCGCATCCAACTCCATGACACTTTCTGCAAAACCATTTTGTTTGGGGTATACCTCTCTTTAATTTTTCATACCTTCCATATATGAAAATAGGTCTTACATCAAGCTCAACAGTATCAAATAATGTGTTTATTACTGCTACAATATCTGGGGTGGAAAATTCTGCCATTTTACCAGTTTTTTCACTAACAATTTTCCCAACTTCTCTATTTATTTCCCTCTTTATACTCTCACTATAAGGCGTGGATATCTCTTTTTCTTTCTCCAGAATCTCTTCATCAACCTTACAACCTATCAGAAAAGTGTTAAATTCATACCCCTTTAACGCTTCTATCACCAAATCTGCAAATTTTGGTATTTCCTCCATTAAGCCACCGCACAGCCAGCATTGCCCTGGCAAAACCTTTTCTAGCCCAACTATTTCACGGATCTCTTTTCCTCTCTCATCATTTTTCTTTCCATGCCCAACTTTTGCAAACTGTCTACCCAAGCATGCATCGCAAAGCTTATATCTCATAAGTTTTTCTCTTACAATTTTCTCTGCATCTTCCAGCATCTATGTGAAAAAGCGGAAAGGTAAAATAATTTTCCTTTTATAATAAAGTGGCAGAAGGAAAGTTTGCTGGTGCATACGATATCCTATTTGGACATTATCTCAAACCATTGAGGAAAAGAATAGTGGAGATTGCAACAAGACATAAATGTAAAAAGATTGTTGATTTGGGATGTGGAACTGGAGAGCAATGCATATTGTTGCAAAAGCATGGTTTCTATGTTATAGGCGTAGATGCCTCACACCAAATGCTTGATTTTGCCAGAAAAAATAGTCCAGAAGGAATAGAATACATTCTTTCTGACATTCTTTCTCTTGACTTCAATCATTTTGATTGTGCCATACTTTCATTTGTTCTTCATGGAAATAAGCCAGAGAAGCAGAGAAGTATTATGGAGAAGGCAAAAAATATTGTTGGGAAAGATGGCATTGTTATAATAGCAGATTATGGTTTTCCTGAGAACATAAAAGGAAGAGCGATGAACATACTCATAAATATTATTGAAAGCATGGCTGTAAAGGAACATAGAAACAACTACAGACTTTATGTGAAAAATGGCGGACTTGACTGGATTATGAAGAAATATGGTGTCATTGAACATTATCAATTTTATGGAGGAGCAATAAGAATCGTTGTTCTTTCTGGATTTTAATTTGGTTTTGAGTTATTTTAATTTTATTATCTTTATCAATTCTTTCAAATCTATTCTTTAATAACTCCTTTTTGCGTTACATTTTTGACAACTCTTTCTATCCTGTCAATGGCATCAATTGCTTTATCTATTGCTTTTAGCATTTTATCAATATTTTTCTCCTGTTTTGCCATATCAAGATATCCCCTAGCAATTACAATTGGGTTGAAGAAATAATGTGCCGCCTTTAATTTAAAATCTCTTTCCCTTTTCAGTGCTTTTTCCATCTTTTCATATGCCTTCCTTAATTCCTCCTCCATTTTTTTCCTTTCAGTCATATCTATGGCAATTATTACCATTCCCTCCTCCAGATCATTTTCATTTATTGGACGAACATAAAGAGAACAATCTATCAGTCTTCCATCCTTTCTTTTTAACTTTGTTTCTATTCTGGCAGTTTTTCCTTTACTAAAAGCTTTTTCTATCTCTCTTTTTATTCTCTCAAATTCCTCATCATTCTCATAGAGCATTCTAGCACTTTTTCCCATTGTTTCTTCTGGAACATAGCCTGTCATTTTGTACATTGTTTCATTAGCCCATCCAAGTTTATAGTTTACAACAAATCCTATTCCTACAGGACTTGCAGATAAAATTGCCTTTCTCAATGTTTCTTCCTCCTTTAATGCCTTTTCAATTTCTATTGAATGAAGGGCAAGGGCAACATCTCCTGCAATTTCAGCAAAAAGTTCCTGCTCCTCTTTTTCTATAACAAATTTTTTAGGAAGATAAACAGACATTATACCATATACTTTTCCTTCATATTCCAATCGAGAAGTCATTACTCTATTTCCTATTTCTTTTCCCATAATCGGACAATTTCTACATATAGAAGTGTCTTCTATTATTACAATTCCAGATTGCCTAAATGCCTTTTTGGCACACTCAATTAACTCTCCTTTTTTGAATAATTCTCTAATTAAATCAGCCTTTTCACCGAGTCCGCTTTCTGCCAGAGTCACAAATTTGTTATTATCAAAAAGTGCAATCCAAACAGCTTTATAACCACGTGTCTTAGTAAGTTTTTCACAAATACCCTTTATCAGCCTATTTACATTTTTTTCTATGGAAATGAGTTTATTTACATTTCTTATTGCTCTTAGTACGAGGTTTAGATGTTTTATCTTTTCTTCTGCTATTTTACGTTCAGTTATATCTCTAGCAATCCACACCACTACTTTTCTATCTTCTATATCAAGTGGTACAAAACTAATTTCCGTCCAGATTTTCTCACCATTTTTTCGTACCAATTCGACTTCATCAGCTTTTACATTTCCTTCACTAAAATCTGTTAAAAACATTTTTTTAACATGAGAAACATTATTCCTCGGCAGGATGCCAGTCTTCAGTATGTTTTTTCCAATCAATTCTTCTTTCTTATATCCTATCAACTTTTCAGCAGATTTATTGCTATCTATAAGTATGCCACTGGAAGAAAAAATAAACATAGGATCAGGAGCTTCTTGAAATAATGTTTCGAAAGACAGCTTCCTCTGAAAAAGCTCTTTTTTTGTTTTTTCTATCTTATCCATTTGATGGCGAAACTTTTCCATTCCTTTCGCCCTCCTCTTTTGTGTCGCCATCAAATAACTATCTCTCGATGTCGAAACAATTTATAATTTAAAAATATTTCTGAAGTTTTATAAAAAATTTACCATCAATTGAGGGACTGTCAAGTTAACACCTCCAGATTATAAAGAGACCCCCATGCAATACTCCAATTCTTCACGCTTTCCAGTGAGGAATTAACTGGGAAGCGTTTCCAAAATCTTTTTACTCTAGCCTTGAATAGACTATACCACCCTTCTA
>CAZNGK010000038.1:0-9904 GCA_964572575.1 uncultured Thermoplasmatales archaeon
TTAACTCACCAGTAAAATAATATATTACATAATTATAAATTTTATCTACAACCCTATATTAAGCATATATTAAGTAACAAAAAAACGAAAATTATAAAATTACAAGATAGATGTAATTAGGTGGCAAGTGTAGAAATCATTGTTGCAGCAGTTTTATCATCTATTTTATCATCTACATTAACATGGTTTATAAGCACACGACATCGACACATATATTGTGTATATAAACAATCAGCCGATATTATGGAGATCACAAATAAGGAATTTATATTTTCATTAAATATCACAGAAACATCTATCCCTGTAAATAATTTTTATACAACCAAAGTTAGCATAGTCAACGCAGGATTTAGCGAGATAAAAAATAATACTCCTAATCAGAATCCGTTAATAATTGAGTTTCCAAAAGAATGCAAAATAATAGGATATAGAAAAAAGAGGGGAATAGAAGATGATGGGTTCATACTTGAGATTGACGAAAAAAGACAAAATATTTTTAAGGTAAAGTTTACAGGATTTAATAAAGGGGAAAAAATATATTTTGAAATTTTTTGTATTGATGGAGAAAAAGGAAGACCAAAACTCCGTACATCCTATAAACCAATGAAATGCGATGTTATAGAAGCTTATGAAGATGTGGAGGCAACAGATACTAAGAAGATATGGTGGATTATTTTCTCTCTTTCCTTCCTTATCTTATTATTATTTTCGAAAGGTATCTTTGATATAATTAAAAGACGATATCTATACCATAATTTAATGGATTGTATTTTTTTTATTTTCGGAATAGTTTTCGCAATTTTCATGGCTTCCGTTAGTATTTATATAATTAGGAAAATTAACTTACTGACTTTTCCACACTTAAAAGATGATGAAATAGAAAGTATATTAATCGAAAACAGAATTTTAAGAAAATATTAAAAACTATTCTAATTTCCATTTTTCATATACAAGGGTTAAAATAAAGTAAATCATATTTACAATGAAAAAATAAATTCCTTTTCCTATGTCAATAATTAATAATATTACAACAATCATTGAAAAAATAATAGGTAACAAAAAAATCATAAAATATACGAAGGTTTCTATTAAATATCTCCTCCTATATATCTTATCTATCTCTTCATAATCTTCATCAGAAGGAAATAGTTTGCTGCCAACAACACCCCGAAAAGGAAAATGTCTCCTTGGTTTTTTTGCATTTAAGAAGCGATTCACAGTAAAGAAGAAAAAACCTAATGCCAAAAACGATATTGTAACATTTTCCAAATTCATTAAAAGAATAATTTGTAGTCTTTATAATGTTTTTGTGCAATTATTCGGTATGTGCAATTATTCGGTATCAATGACATGTCAAAACTTCTCCACATAATAATATGAAGGAGATAATAAAATGTTATATGCAGGTATGTTTATAAAAAATTTTGTTGTAGTATACTATGCAGAAAATAAGATAAAATCGCAAAAGTAAAGGGAAAAATAAAAAAATGGAAGAGGAACCGCAGAACTAATATCTTCTTCTAGGTCTGTGGTTTTGATAACACTCTTTGCAATAAACTGGTCTGCCTTCAGTTGGTTTGAAAGGAACCTCACATTCCTTACCACAGTCAGCACACACTGCTTTGTGCATTTCTCTATCTTTTCTATCTCCATACATTTTGCTACCCTTGCCTTAACAGCTTATTATATTAATAGTTATGCATATATTTGGCAAAGGGTGGCAAAAATTGAATGGAAATGAAATGTTTTGTTATTCTTAAAGAAAAGCAATTAGAAGAGTATTCCACTGTTATTCAAATGTTGACTGCCTATCTGGCAATTTCGTAAGTAAACTAGGATTTCAATCGCTATAAAACAAATTCTCTTTAAAGACTGACTATGAAAACATATATTGGATATGTTTCAGCTTTTAATCCTGCTCCATTGTATGCCACTGCATGCAGATATCTCCAGCCTGCGTCTCCTCTCCATATCCATTCATAGGGATATAATGTATCGATGGTCTGGAGAATGCCATTAACATAAAATGAGACATTGTTTATATCTGAGCCAGTATCATAGGCAACAACTCTAACCACTATCCTCCCAATTATAACTGTGCTTCCACTTGCCAGTGGCCATATCTGGCGATCGAATAAATACAGATAGCCCATTGTCGGTCGCTGAAGCATGATGAATGGCTCAGTTCCATCAATTTTTATTGTTACATTTTTAATTGGCTCAACATTTCCTTTGTCATCTGCACTATAAAATTCCAATAAATGAGAGCCTTCTTCTGATATGGTAAATGGTGCAGTATAAGTTTGCCAGTTTCCGCCATCTATCCTGTAATTTGTATAAACAACGAGGTCACCATCTGGGTCGACAGCAAACAAAGTTACATTTACAGGTGTTGTATACCAGCCATTTTCACCATCAGGCGTTGATGGATTAAGAGAGCAAGTTGTAAGTGGAGGGGTTACATCATATCCAGCATTTTCATCTGCCATGCTTTTGCTCTCTGCATTTCCACTGGTATCATTTGCTATGCTATAAAACTCATAATATCCTTCTCCTGCCGGAAAATCAAACAAAAATGCCCATCCATCTGCTTTATGAACATCTTTTGCAAAAAGTGACCATGAACCCCATGTTAAATTGTCTGTTGAATGCCTGTAGTATAATGAAACACTTGCCACATCATAATTATCAGTTGCTGAAACTGTTATTATCAAAGGAGCATTGTTCCAGTAAGGAGAAATTGTATCAATATATGATGATGGAGGTGTAGTATCCTGCAACGTAAAGTTATATGGTCCTATAACAGACCATCCTGTTGAATTGTAAGCTTTTATATAATATTCATACTTGCCTAAGGGATCAGGATATCCATATGTTCTGTTAAAATACCATGTCGCCACCCCATATACATATACATATGTAGTATGGACATAATTCATTGAGAAATTACCCATTAAAGAACAATCTGGATAATGAATTTCAACAAATACTTTATCAGCTTCAGTTATATTTGCAGTTATATTATTATATCCAGGAACTTCAACAGGATCTGGTGAATCACTGACAAAATTTATTGTTGGCTGTGCCAATATAAAAACCAGGAATGCCTCAAATATCACTATTGCAGTTGCCACTGCTATCCCTATTTTCTTTTTCCCATCCATCATTGTTAAATTTAAGAAATGTTAACTCTTATAAATCTTTTATCCTAAGCTTACTGCGGGAGAAGGTAGAAATACATAAGAATAGATGTTATCTATCTGGGAGTAAGAAGTTTAAGAAAAATAAGCCATATAAATATTGGCTATCATAATTTTATTTCCAATCGGAATTGCATCAATGTCAACAAAATGTTTATATACCTCTTTTATATTTATGTTTGATAGCATATTGCTATCAATAATGGGGGGTTTCCTGTCTTTTTTAGCTTCCGCCTCGCCTCGCCTCCTTTCGCCCCCCTCCTCTTCTATATGGGCTAGGCCGGATTCGAACCGGCGACCTTTGCCTCGTAAGGGCAACGTCATAACCCCTAGACCACTAGCCCGTGATGTCATAAAAAATTTCACTTTTTAAAACTATCGTTGAGAGAAGCTTGAATGGAATGAAGCAATTATTCGGCGGATTTAAAATTTGGGAGAGCTTACTGGTCATATATTTTTCTGTTGCAAGTCAAACTTCTTCATTTGAAAAGGCTAACTCATATCATTTCATTTGCAACCTATTTCAATGAGCTTTCGTTCAATATTCTGATATCACTCCATATATATTGCTGGACGGAGGGGCATTGCATTTTGCCTTCTATTTGCAGGATCATATTCTGCATCTATATGAAAGGATGCTCCAAATTCTTTTTCTAAAAATTCTTTTGCACTTTCAAAATATTTCTTCTCATCTATACGCAAAAAGCTTTCTTTCCTCACTTCTTCCATAATTTTCTTTGCAAATTTTGCAACTTCCTTCATATCCAAGCCAAGTTTCTTTGCCTCCTCCATTATATATTTCATTTCAAGCATTCCCTTTTTATGAAGCTCCATTGCCTTTTCAGCCAAATCCCATTTCCATTTTGGAGTAATATAAATGTAAATTTTACTCGGCTTTATTCCTGTAACCTTCTTTATTTCCTCTATATCCTCGATGGTTCTTTTTAGCATCTCCTCTGCTTTCAGAACTTCTTCATTTATTTCATCATGCTCCGGAAAATCCTGCAGAGAAGCAAAGCCACTGCCAATTTTCTCCCACATCTCCTCAGCTATGTGCGGAGTAAATGGAGTCATTGCTTTTATCCATTTTTCAATCAAACTATGCAATAAATCTTCATTCTCCCCTCCTCTCCTTATATACCAGCTGAATATATTTGGAATATCAAAGAATATTGCAGTTGTAGCCTTTCTAAGCTCATATTCCTCCATTGCTCCTCTTGCTTCTCTTATTTTTTCATTAAAAGCAGAGGAAAGCCACATATCAACTTCTTTCTTTCCTCCATTAACCTTTCTCAATTCTTCAAATAAGTTATATAGCCTGCTAAGCCTTTTTTTATACTGTTCAACTGTGCTTCCATCCCATTCAATATCTACAAAAGGCGAACCTACATGTGCATAGTAGAGGCGCATAGCGTCGACGCCATATTTTTGGGCAGCATCCGGTATTGGCACAGCTCCTCCCTTAGATTTTGAAATCTTCATTCCTTCTTTCTGTGTAATCCACCAGTTTACAAATATGCCTCTGGGCCAGTATTTTTGAGGGAAGATGGCAACATGATTCATTATAAAGACTGGAAAATGCACCGTCTTATGTTCTTTCCCTCCAAGATTTATATCTACGGGATACCAGTAAGCAAATTCTTCCCTTATTTCCTTCCATACTTCCTTTCTTGCTTCTCCTTTTCCAAGAAAAATATAGTCAAAGAAATCATCGTTCATCTCATCTGCTTTTATCTTTCCTTCATTAACATATTTTGATATGATATAGTATGCTGGATATATTGTCGAGTCAGATATTGGCTCAATAATCCAGTTTTCATCAAAAGGAAATGGAGTTCCAAGCCACGAGCCCTGCCTGATGCATGCTCTATCTCCAAACCATTCAAGAATTTTAGGAATCTCTTCTTTATATTCCTTAGGATAAATATTCATTGTTGATGCATGCTCCTTGCTTCTTTCTGTAAGTTCTTCATCGCTATATTTTATGAACCACTGCTCCGGAATCTTTTTAATCATTACATCTTCTCCACATCTGCATACAACTTTCTTTGAAAATTCTCTCATTATGACAGCATTGCCTCCTGAAATCATTTCATTCTTTATTTCTTCCTTTGCATCATTTATTCTTCTCCCTGCATATCCATTGCAGTTTTCATTCAGCACACCCTTATGGAATTCTTCCTTGTACACAATTTGTGTAGCCTCCTCAAGCTTTTCATATTCTTCCTGGCTTTTTATTCCCATTTTTTCAACAACTTCTTTTGCAGGCATAGTGTAGCCTTCAACATTTATTATGACTACAGGCTCAACGGGCATTCCTATATCACGGAGGGCAACATAATCATATGGAGCATGGGCGGGGACACTCATTACAATACCAGTTGCAACATCTGGATCTGCAAATTTTGCTTTAAAAATAGGAATCTTTTTATTAACAAAAGGAGCCACACATTCCTTTCCAACAATTTCTTTTCCATTTATTTTCCCTACTATTTCAACATCGTCCATCTGATACATTAGCTTTTTAACAGCTTTTTCAGATAGAATCCATTCCTCATCGCCTACTTTTGCTATAACATAATCAACCTCGTCATTCACCCACATATTTGTAACACCAAAAATTGTTTCAGGGCGTAGCGTGGCGGCTGGCAAGATTTTTCCATCATCCATTTTAAATTTAATGACAACAAATTCCAAAATTTCTGCATCTCCTCCCTCAGATATATCTGTTTCACTTCTATCCACTGCCACTGGTCCGCAATTAGGACAATAAGGAGCAAAATGGGGCTTGCGAATAAGCAAATTTTTTTCATTCAATTTGCGGAACTGCCACTGAATGAATCTCTTATATCCATCACTTATAGTATCCATAATGCGTGTATAATCTATGAGAAACCCAAAACGCTTCCAGTATTGCTCTACATAAACTTTGCTAAAATATTTCACAACTTCAAGCGGATTAGAAAGCTTCTCAATAACTTCTTCAGGACATCCATTGTTTCGTAAATAAGCGAGCATCGCCTCATCCTTCCTTGCCACTTTTTTAGCCAGACTTACAGCAGGCAAGCCGGTAGCATGAAAGCCAGCAGGAAAAATAACATCATATCCACACATTCTTTTATATCTTGCAATTATATCTGCATAAGTGAAGCCTCGCATGTGACCGACATGCAAATAACCAGAAATTCCGGGATATGCAAAATGGATGAAAAATTTCTTCCCTTTCTGTTTTTTAGCTTCATATATCTTTGCTTCTTCCCATTTTTTCTGCCACTTGCGTTCAATTTTCTCAAAATCCATCAAATGGAAAAAATAGGGCATTATATAAGATTTGCTTAAAGCCATGTTAAGGTGATAAAGAAGTTAAATAAAAGATGCAACAGCTTTGTATTATCAGAGTATTACCAAAGATAACAAATTTTATAAAATGCTTTACGTTAGACATTTTTAATGCAGAGAAAAAATTGGAAAGAGATATTATTGGCGTTTATTATAGTTATTCTCTTAACTCCATTCACTTCATCAGAACCAAATGGAATAAATGAGAAAAATGAGTGTAGAGATGTAACATATTACAATGCAACTGTTTTGATAATATCAACTGTTTATTATGTTAGCTATAGCGAAACTAAAATTGTTTTATATGAACAAAGATTTACATTATCTCCTTTTGGAATATTTTATATAGCAGATGAGAATGGAATGCAGGAATTCAGCTATCGCGGAGGATATCCAAATTCAATAGTGACTATTTATGGATTTGAAGGATTTTTCAGAGAGCTTGGATGGCTTGTAATTTTGATGGGTAAATGTAATGAAATAAATTTATTCATTGGAAGATGATGTGAATATCTGAATTCATTTACCCTTACATTTCTTCCAATGCCTCTATACCCAATATGTTCAAACAATTTTTTAAAACCTGGCGTGTTGCATTCACTAAAGCCAATCTTTCCTTTTCTTTCTCGCTTCCAATAACCCTGCAATCTCTATAAAATGCATTAAATGAGGAAGCAAGCTTATATGCATATTCTGCAAGCATTGCAGGATTCTTGCTTTCTATGCTTTTATTTATTACTTCAGGAAATAAAGCAAGATATTTGATTAGTTTAATCTCGCTTTCATGCTCATATTTTGCTTTAGAAACTCTTTCATATTTTGCTTTCCTCAATATTGAGCAACATCTTGCATGGGCATATTGAATAAATGGGGCAGATTCTCCTTCAAAATTTAAGGCATCTTCCCATTTAAACACGATTGCTTTATCTGGCTTTACTTTAATTATGTTATATCTTATTGCTCCCACTCCAACATGTTTTGCAATATACTCAATCTTTTCCTTTTCTAAATCTCTTTTCCTTACTTCTTTTCTTGCCCTCTCAATAGCTTCTTCTATTAAATCATCAAGATAAACAACTCTACCTCTCCTCGTTGACATCTTTCCTTCAGGAAGAGAAACAAAAGCATAGAATATTACTTCAGGTGTTTTCTTTCCTAAAATATTTAATGCAATTTCAACACATTTTGCCTCAAGCTTATGATCTTCTCCTAAAATATTTATAAGCATATCAGCATGCTCTCCTTTCCATATATGATATGCTATATCTCTTGTTGCATATAGAGAAGTGCCATCACTTCTTGTAAGGAAAAATTTTTTATCTCTTCCGTGAATGCCAAACGCTTCCAGATCAAGATACAATGCATTTCCCTCCTTCTTTACATATTGCGAGGATGAAAGAGCCTTCATTACTCTTTCGATACTTCCATCTAATACAAATTTTGATTCCTCAACAAATTCATCTATAGAAATATTCAAGCTTTCCAAGCTCTGAAGTATGCCATCAAGCACCTTTTTATATACATCTTTTAGCTCCTCTAAAAGCTTTTCATCTCCTCTCTCACATCTCTTCATTATTTCTTCTATTTGCTTTCTTACTCTTTCGTCTTTTTCCATCATCTCAAAAGCTTTCTGATAGTATACAACATATCGATGATCTGCTTTCTTGCTTTCCTCTTTCACCTTTAAATCTTTCATCTTTAAATTATTCACTCCCCAGAAAAGAGTTGCTACCTGCTTCCCCAAGTCATCTACATAGTATTGTGTAACAACATCATATCCTCCAAATTTAAGAAGTCTTGCAATAGTATCTCCAATAATTGGATTTCTTGCCCTTCCAACATGCAATGGTCCATTAGGATTTGCAGATGTATGCTCAACAATAACCTTCAAATTTTTCTTTGGCAGCTTTCCGAAATCATCTTTCATTTCTTCAATTTTCTGCAAAATTTCTGTTGCCAATTTTTCAGTGTTTATAAAGAAGTTAACATAGCCATGCACTGCTTCCACTTTATCTATCCATTCTCCTTTAATCTTGCTGGCTATTTCCTCTGTAATTTCAGCTGGATTTCTCTTCAATTCCTTTGCAAGCAAAAAGCACGGGAATGCAACATCTGCTAATTCTTCCTTTGGCTTTTCAATTTTGATATCGATTTCAATACCATATAATTTTTTGATTACTTCTTTCAGCTTTTCTGTAACCTCTTCTTCGAATTCTTCATATGGATATTTCATGGATTCCATGGATTGAATGCAGGATCTCCATATAAATTGAATTCGTGCAGGCAGTGATATTTCTTATCTAAATACTTTCCATATTCGAAGCGAGGGTTCATTGATTCATACAGCATTTCATCAATTAATTTGCAACCTGTAGAGATGAGAGGAGGAGTCCACATGAATGTGGAATTTGCATCTTTCGGCAAATATTTATTCTTTGCATTCCTCAACGCAATGCCAGTTGTGCTATCATTATGAATCAAATCCAAAATGAAATCCTCTGCAATAACTGCTCCAAAATGTGGCTCTGGATACTCACCATTTTTCTTTAAATTCATTGTCGCATTGATGAATCCCCATATCCCAAAGCCCTCAAATATTAAGCCTGGCTCAAGGTAGCCTGGGTCTGCTGTTACCCTGCTTGCTGCAACAAATGCATTTACGCCTGCGTGCAAATAAGCTTGGCTCAGGCAATTTTCCGGCTGTAAGCCATCTGTTCTGCCAACTATACAGCTTTCTATGTAAACTACACTTGGTCCAAAATTCATTTTGTAGACGTTTCTGACATCGTATGTGCCTTTGCTACTCAGTCCACTTCCCATTGGATAGAATCTTGATATGGTTGTGAAAGGTGGGAAGCCTCGAGCTTCAAGCAATATATCTCCAGATTCGTAAAGATAGTAGAAGCCATGATTGAAAGTAAAGATTATACTGCTCTCCTGCTGATATTCTCCACCTTTAACATTATCCCCACTTATTGCTTCGTAAAAGCGTGGGAATAAGAAATATTTCCTTCCATATTTCGCTAAGTTCTCGAAACCTTCTCTCTGTGAAGCAAGCAAATGAGTTCGCTTTACATTATATCCCTTCTGCTCCAAATCATTGCAAAGCCTTAAATTCATGAAATAGCTCTCTCCAGTAGGCCATTTAGTTGGCTCATTTCCTCCAAGCACAAGATTTGCCAGAGTGGTGACAACTGGTATCCATTGAAACTCCAGTCCACAACCTGTCTGCACCGTTGCTGTTCTTTTCCAATCTCCTTTTATAATATCATTGTAGAATATTGTTCTGGCTATCAAGGCGGAGCAATCCTCTACATCATATCCTGTAATTCTGCCAACTGCATTTTCCTGAAATGGATAATATG
>CAZNGK010000038.1:10004-11329 GCA_964572575.1 uncultured Thermoplasmatales archaeon
TCTACATCATATCCTGTAATTCTGCCAACTGCATTTTCCTGAAATGGATAATATGTGAATGTATCATTTTCTGTATCCTCTGGATTTGGATCTACATCGCCATAAATATAGTCGCCTGGCACACCCCATCCCATAATATAACCACTATCAGGATTCTTATAATAATACATTGGAACCATTGTTGGATCAGCCAAGATTGCAATATATACAGGATTTTCTTTATAATGCTCCCATAACATGCTTATGTCATTTGGCAAATCTGCTATTTCTGCCAGCAATTCATTTAATTGGCCGTGTATGGAAAAAACATGCTCATTGCATTCCTCTATAAGCTCTGGGTTATCTCCTGGCTGACTCATTCCATGATTGCCTGCATATGCAAACTCTGGCTTTGCGAAAACCATGCCCTGATGATAGGCGGCAAGATAGCTTGCCATTGATGATAGCCCTTCCATCTGTGGATCTATTGGTGAGTTAATCTCTTCCACCTTTATCTTTAATTCATATTCTCCTTCAACGTCTGCAAACCATCTTCCTATGACACGAGCTGAATAAATGCCGGGCTCATTGCATATTATAAATTCATAATGCACTTTATCTTGCACAATATCTCCATTTTCATCATATTCTGCAAGCCCCGCACCTGTCGCAGTGTAAACATATGGTTTTCCATCTGGGCTAATTATCATAAAAAATATTCCATCTCCAAGCTCCTTAACATTTTCAGAATTTAGATTGATTAAATCCACCTTTACTCTTGCATATTCATAATCTGGAATTTCAAATTCATGTGTTTTTGTAAATTGCTGAGTTAGTAATGCATGAAATGATTGAGCTGGCAATATGGCAACAGAGCCTGTTTTATCTCTGAATGTATATTCAACGCTGTCCAGCACTTCAGGCTTTTGCACATCTAAAGGATTGGTCATAACAATGTAATCAACTTTGCCAAATCTCTGCTTCAAAAATGAAATAATGAAATCATTTATCTCATCAATGCTCTCAAATTTAACAACGTTTCCATATCCTTCAATATTTCCGCATACATATGTTTTCTTTACTCCCAAGCTTTTCAACGTGTTTTCTATTTCATCAATATTATCTGCTACAAAAACAGGAATATTTTTGTAACTTGCCAGGCTTGCTAAAGCTATTCCCAAGCTATAGCCATCAAAATCATTGCTTATTATTATTGCCTCATCCACTCTATTCCATATTTGTAGTGCAATTTCATTGCTTGCCTCTGCTGGGCTTTTGCCTGCTATAACAATTGCATTTTGTAAGCCATATAATTGCTTGAATCTTTCTACAGCATCAGAAGGATT
>CAZNGK010000039.1:0-11133 GCA_964572575.1 uncultured Thermoplasmatales archaeon
CCGCCTCAAAAACAAATTTTTAAGCAAAATATAAAATTTGTGGGCGAGTTTACGCCTGCTTCTATGTAAAAGTCTTTCATGACAAAATTATATCACTTTCCTTATCCTATAAACATATAATCTTTCAAAAAAGAAACTTTCTTTTGCTATTTCCTCAAATTCATAACCATTGGTTCCCATAATTTTTTCAATATTTCCCAAGCTACTCATCACGAGGTAAATTCTCCCTTTTTCATTCAAATAATTCTTAGCTTCATAAAGAAATTTTTCTATTATCTCTATTCCATCTCTTCCTCCATCCCAGGCTAAATCTTCATTTTTTGTAGGTAGATAAGGTGGGTTGAAAGCAATTAAATCAAATTGTCCATTTACATTTTCAAATAAATTACTTTTTATGCAGTTTATTCTCAATCCATTTTTCTTGGCATTTACTATTGTATTCTCAACAGCCTTCTCATTTATATCCACTGCTGTTACATCACATCCATGAGAGGCAAGATGTAAAGCCACTATGCCACATCCACATCCCATATCTAATGCCTTCTCTCTTCCCATAACATCTATTGCTTTTATGAGCAGATAGCTGTCTTCTGCTGGCTCATAGACTCCTTTGTAAATTTCAATTTTTAATTCCAAATTTATTTTCACAGGCAATACATTTTCTTTCCCATAAAAAATTTATCTGTCTGCTGGGACATTGAATAAATTCTCATGTATCACACCACAAAAATATCTTAATCATTTGCACGAATTTTCAGCAGATTCAATTGTAGGAAATAAATGAAAATTGAAGAGCATTATTTCTATCCAAAAACGTTTCTATCCAAAAAATTTTTTTCTCAGTCAATATTACAGCATCATGAAATTAAGGTGGCTTGGTCATTCCTGCTTTGTAATGGAAGGAAATGATAGAATAATTATTGATCCTTTTATAAGTGGAAATCCAGCATGCAGTGTAAAGCCAGAAGAAATAAATGTTGATATAGTTGCAATAACACATGGACATAGCGATCATTTAGGAGATGGTATAGAAATAGCAAAGCGATGTGATGCAACGCTTGTAGCAATTCATGAAATTGCTCAATACGCTGCTAGTAAAGGAGTAAAAGCAGAGGGAATAAACATGGGGGGAACAATTGAAATAGGAAAAACAAAGATAATAATGACGCCTGCCTGGCATTCTTCTGGCTTAGATGAGACAAATTTTTCCATTTCAACAACTCCTGCAGGTTTAGTCATTGACTCAGGTAAGGTTGTGTATCATGCTGGAGATACTTGCCTCTTTTCAGATATGAAATTGATTGGTGAGCTATATAAGCCAGATGTAGCATTACTTCCAATTGGCGGGAGATATACAATGGATGTGCAACAAGCTGTTATGGCAGCAGAATGGATAAAAGCAGGCATTGCCATACCAATGCACTATAATACCTTTGAGCTAATAAAACAGAATCCAGAAGAATTTAAAAAGCTCGCAGAGGAAAAAGGAATTAAAGTTATTATTTTAGAGCCCGGAGAGGAAGTGGAGATTTAAATTCATCAAAAATTAATAACATTTCGTTGAAAAATCAAATATAGGGGAAAACGTAGGCAATATTCATTGGTTATTTGGTACGAGATTTAGATAATTTTTTTATTTTTCAACACTCGCCAGCATTCCTCCAGAATCTCTTCCTTGCCTTTTTCAGCATTTATTATAATAAATCGCTCCTCCTTTTTTGCAATTTCCAAATAATTTTCCTGCACCCTTTCCAGGAAATGAACATCTTCATACATAATGAGTTTTCTATCTTTTATTCTCTCAATTGCTCTTTTTGGATTTATGACAAAAAGAAAGGTCAAATCTGGTTTCAATAAAAAAGGCTTATGAATTTCATTGAGCCATTTCTCAGCTTCTTCCATTTTTAAATGCTCTTTCTGATATGCAAAAGTTGAGTCAATATAGCGATCGCATAAAACAATCTTCTCTTCATCAAGCCATTTTTTGATTTTTATGATATGCTCGATCCTATCTGCTATAAAAAGAAGTGCAATAGTCTTTGCATCTTTTCTCTCTTCAATGGCTTTATTTACTGCTTCTCCAATCCATGTTTTTGTTGGTTCTGCAGTTAAAACAGCTTTATTTCCAAGTTTTTCGTAAAGAAGCTTGGCGATAGTTGTTTTCCCAGAGCCATCTATTCCTTCAAAAGTGATAAACTTACCTTTCATTAAATGAAAAGAAAATGCCAGATTTATGATTTTCCAAAGTTATCAAGAATTTATGCAAAGTAATGACAAAAGTTTTCAAAGGTAACAATTGAAGCAAAAAGAATGAAAATAACCCATCTATTATTCAGAGAAAAGCAAAATCAATTTGAAAGCTCGCAGATTTAGACGGGGAATGAGTCAATAGATGCGAGCATTTGAAAAATTTAAATTCTCCTGCTCATTTCCATTCCATGAAGATAGGCAAAGATACATATGTGGCTAAAACTGCTGTTATCATAGGAGATGTTTTTATTGGGCAGAAATGCAGCATATGGCATAATGCAGTTATAAGAGGGGATTTAAATAAAATAGAGATAGGCGATGAAAGCAATGTGCAGGATTGTTGCGTTATACATGCCTCTCCAGAATATGCTGTTAAAATAGGAAAAGGTGTTTCTGTTGGGCATGGGGCAATTGTCCACGGAGCAATTGTAGAAGATGATTGCATAATTGGCATTAATGCAACGGTTCTGGACGGAGCACATATTGGCAGAGGAAGCATAATCGCAGCCAACGCCGTTATTTTGCCTGAGCAAAAAATTCCTGCAAATAGTCTGGTTGCTGGAGTGCCTGCTAAGGTAATAAGGCAGGATGAAAAACTTGTTGAGGAAATAAGGAAAAATGCAAAAATTTACATGGAGTTGGCAGAGAAATATCTGAGAGGAGAGATAGAAAGAGGAGAAATAGAAAGCGCCTGAAGCTGTAATTTGTGCCTAGGGGGAGCGACTCTCTCCTCATTATTCAGAGGAGCCGGTTTCCCTAGGCAATTTTATAAAAAATAAAAAAAAATTTTTTGCTATTCTCTTTCTAGATATTCCAAAAGCATTTTTAAGGCTGCATTGCAGAAATTTTCTTTATTCTGTAATCTATCTCCATGAAAAATGAATTTTCTTGCTTCGACACCTTCTGGTGTAGCTAAGCCTATATAAACGAGACCAACTGGCTTTTCTTTTGTTCCTCCTCCTGGACCAGCTATTCCTGTTGTAGCAATAGCAATATCTGTTTCCAGAACTCTCTTTGCGCCTTCAGCCATCTGACGTGCAGTTTGTTCAGATACAGCTCCATATGTTTCCAGAGTTTTCTTTTTCACACCTAAAATTTTCATTTTGACTTCATTACTGTAGGATATTATTCCTCCTTTATAATATTCAGAACTTCCTGGAATGTTTGTTAAAGTATGTCCTATAAGTCCAGCAGTGCATGATTCTGCTGTTGCAATCCACAACTTTTTTTCCTTTAACAAAGAAGCTATTTTCTCAAGCATATTGTAATAACAACATCTAAATAATATTTTTATGCAGATGCAACAAATTTTATTGAAAATATTCCTTTAATTGATTGAAGTTCTTTGAACAGTTTCCTGATTTTATTTGCATTTCCTCTTACTGCAACAATTTCCAGACACTGGTCATGACTTAAATGGACATGCATACTTGCATTTATAAGCTCATTATACTCATGCTGAACATCCGTAAGCATTTCATTTATATTTCTTGCATGATGGTCATATGTAATAACTATTGCTCCTGCAACATCTCCTTTTCTTCCTGCCCACTTATTGGCGACGATATACTCATACAAAGCTGAGGAAATTGCATTACTCCTGTTTTTATATCCTAGGCTTTTGCAAACTTTATCAAATTTCTTCAAAATTTCTTCTGGAATGGTGGCACTTATTCGCACTTTGTGCATGAAAAGATAATTCTTTCTTCTTTAAGAATTTTTATATTGTTTCAGATAGCTGCAAGAGCAACAACCATTTGATAAATTATTCCTCCCTTAAAAATGAAAAGAAACATGAAAGCAGATGCTTATCTTCAGATTGTTAACTTAGAATTAATTTTAAAATATTACAAATTTTCAAACAACCTGTTAAAGAAAGAATTTATGTGGCATAATCTTTAAAAGAAAAATTTTTAAATTAACATCCAATATATTAGCGTCCAAATAATGGACGTTCAGAAATAGGATGAAAATGAAGATATTACTGATTCAACCAAGGATAAAGAATAACATAAGCTATATTGATAGACTTTTATCCAGATTTTCTATTTTTCCTCCATTTACACTTCAGCAAATTGAGGCATTAACTCCAGAGAAGCATGTAGTGGATATTGTCGATGAAAATAGAAATAAAATAAAATTTAGTGGAGAATATGATTTGGTTGGCATAACATGCTTTACTTCAAATGCCTTCAGGGCATATGAAATTGCAGATGAGTTTAGGAAACGAAATGTAAAAGTTGTGCTTGGAGGATATCATCCTTCTGCTTTGCCAGAAGAAGCTAAGCAACATGCAGATGCAGTTTTAATTGGAGAAGCTGAAGAGATATGGAATCAGATATTGAAAGATGCTGAAAACGATGCTTTAAAGAATTTTTATATTGGTGAACCAGCAAATATAGACGATATACCTTACTCAAAAAGAAGAAATTTTTCATTAACTGCATCTGTTCAGGCAACAAGAGGATGCCCTAATGGATGTGAATTCTGTGCACTTTCAAAAATGGAGGGAAGAAAATATAGAAAGAGGAAAATAGAAAAAATTATTGAAGAAATAAGTCAGATAAAGCAGAAGGCAATAATTTTTTATGATGCATCTCTCACTATAGATATTTCCTTTACAAAGGAGCTTTTTAAAAAAATGAAAGAATTGAACAAGAAATTTGCATGTTTTGGTAATGCAAATATGTTAAAAGATGAGGAATTTCTTGAGGTAGCAAGAGAAGCTGGCTGTATGCTGTGGTCAATTGGCTTTGAAAGCATATCCCAGGAAACAATTGATAAGCTTGGCAAGAGATATAGAGTTAAAGAATATCCTGAAATAATCAAGAAAATTAGAGAGCATAATATGGCAGTTATTGGCTCCTTCATTTTTGGATTTGATAATGATACCCCCAGTGTATTTAAGGCAACAATAGAAGAAATTCAAAATTGGGAACTCGACTCTGCTGGATTCAGCATTTTAACCCCTTTTCCAGGAACAAAATTGTTTGATAGACTTGATAAGGAAGGAAGAATATTAACTAAGGATTGGTCTAAATATACTACAGAAAATGTTGTTTTTATACCAAAAAATATGACTCCTAAAGAGCTGGAGGAGGGAGTTAAATGGATTTGTGAAGAATATTTTTCTCCTTTAAGAACACTAAAAAGATGTTTGAATAGCATATATTTGGGCATATATCCATTTCTAGGAAACTATTTCTGGAATTTTTCGATGAGAAGATTTTATAGAAAAACGATGAATATACAATCTAGGAGCCAAAGAATAAAGCATAGCTTGCATAAGAGATGCATGCAAAATGTATAAATTTCTCTTCTCTTTTCTTGGCAATGATTGAAATTGATGGCTCATATGGTGAGGGAGGAGGGCAGATTTTACGTATGAGTGTAGCATTATCTGCTTTAACAAAGAAACCTGTAAAAGTTTTTAATATAAGGGCAAATCGCCCTAATCCAGGGCTGAGAAGACAGCATATGATTGCAATAAAAGCGGTAGCAAAAATATGCAATGCAAGGATTAATGGCTTGCAAGTGGGCTCTACAGCAATAGAATTTTTTCCAGGAAATTTAAAGGGAGGGGAATATGAATTTGATATTGGAACAGCAGGAAGCATCACTTTAGTTCTCCAAGCCTGCTTACTCCCTTCTCTTTTTGGAGAGAATACAACAAAGTTAAAGTTGATAGGGGGAACTGATGTAAAATGGTCTCCTCCCTGGGACTATTTCCAGAATGTAACCTTGCCTTTGCTTGAAAAAATGGGTGCATATGTTGAGGCATATCTGGACAGGAGGGGCTATTATCCTGCTGGAGGAGGAAAGGCAGAAGTTATAATTGAGCCATGTGACGAAATAAATGCAATTAACTTTAGCGAGAAAATAGAGAAAATTTTTGGAATTGTAAACATTGCAAATCTGCCTGGCAATATTGCTGAAAGAATAAAAATTTCTGCAGAAGAGGAACTGGCTAAGGAAGGAATGAAAGCCAACATAATGATTGAAGAAACAGAAGCAGAATGTGCAGGCGTAGGCATCGTTTTGTGGACAAAGCCAAAAATACTTGGCGCAGACAGCTTAGGAGAAAGAGGAAAAAAGGCAGAAGATGTTGGCAGGGAAGCAGCTGATAGGCTAATTGAGGAAATAAAAGCAAATGTAGATGTGGATGAGAGAGCAGTTGATCAGCTCTTGCCATATATGGCAATTGCAAATGCTGAAACAACTTTTACATGTAGGAAATTAAGCAGACATGCTTCCACAGAAATGTGGCTAATTAAGAAATTCTTAAATGCAGATTTTGAAGTAAGAGAAGATGAAATCTGCGAGGTAACTGTTAAGCCAGAGGTGAGGAAATGAAGATAGCACATATTTCAGATTTGCATCTCACAGGAGGAAATTTTGTTAAAGAATGGGGAGAGAATTTAATTAAAATTTTGGAGAAAATAAAGCCTGATGTTATTGTTATTACTGGCGACTTGACAGATGATGGATATATTCATGAATATGAAATAGCTAAGGCATATGTTGAGAGAATAGAAGGGATAAAGATAGTTGTGCCTGGAAATCATGATGCAAGAAATAAAGGGTATGAAATTTTTGAAGAATTTTTTGAAACCCGCTATCCGTTTTATGAAGGACAAGAGATAGCTATACTGGGCATAGATTCAAGTGAGCCAGATATAGATGATGGACATATAGGAAGGGAGAATTATCTAATGATTGAGGAAAAATTAAAAGGAAACAAGATGAAAATGCTTGCTCTTCATCATCATTTAATTCCTATTCCTGGAACAGGAAGAGAGAGGAATATACCAATAGATGCAGGAGATGTTTTAAATCTCTGTATAAAATTGGATGTAGATTTCGTTTTATCTGGACACAAACATCTGCCATGGATATGGAAACTTGAAAATACTTATTTCGTAACTGCTGGAACAGCCTGTTCAAGGCGTCTGAAAGGAAAATCTTATCCCTCCTTTAATATTCTGGAAATAGAAGAGGAAGCTGTTTTAATTAGTGAGATAAATGTAATTAATGGTGAAAGAAATAAGATAGTTAAAGTAAGAAGGTAGCAAGGGCAGGGAGTAAAATAAAGCGTTAGCCATCGAAAGCAACAAAAGCATAGAAGGCGTTAACCACCATGTAATGCAGTTAGAATATACATGGCAACTATTATGGCAATCAGAAAATATAATATGTACATCATTCTCTTTCTTTTTTTAATAAAGTTTTCATATTCTTCCTTACACTTCTCGCTACAAAAAGGCTCACCGTATTTTACCGCTTTTCCACACATCTGACAGTGTCCATGCTGAGGAATCATTCTATCTCAACCAATGTTCCATTAAACTTTTTTCCATATATAGCATTTTCTAATTCTCCCAGATTTTTGCCATTGACTACGCATGTTTTAATTTTACTTTCTTCTATTATTTTGCAGGCTATTGCATCTACAACAGCACTTTTTCCAGCCTGTTCCCATTCATCGCCTGCCATTCGACGCAACTCTTTTATGCTTATTTTATCAAATTTTTTTGCATCTTTGTGCAACTTCGGGTCTTTATCATAAATTCCATCAACATCTGTTGCAATGATAAAACGATCTGCTTTAATTTCTTTTGCAAGCATGGCTCCGACGGCATCGGTAGAATGTCCTGGCACAGTGCCACCCATAATAACTGGTGGGCTTAGCTCAGAAGCTTCTTCAATGCTTGAAGGAATGATTTTATTGAAGAAGATGTTGAGGAGCATTGCATTCATACGAGTTGCAAATATGCCTATGACATCGAGATATTCTTCGCTGGCTCCAAGTTTGCGTCCTGCATTGATATAACTGCGGGCGAGCTTGCCACCGCCTACTACAACATAGATGGCGAGATTTTCAGATGCCTTTTTTATAAGGGAAGCGACATTTTTTATATAATCTGGTTCATCTGGAGAAATTATTGAGCCGCCCAAAGAAATGACTACTTTCATCGTTTTGTATTAAAAAGATTTTATAAACATTTTCTATATGCCATTATGCGAAAGTATTCAATTAAAAGAGGACACAAGCCAGATTTAAATGCTTTAATCAAAGACTATTTTGGTGTTGAAGGAGATGTTGAAAAAGGTATAGAATTTGAAGCAGAGGGAATAGGTAAGGTATATATGAGGAAGGAAGGTAACATGCTTACTGTAGATATAACACCTCCTTCTGAAGTCAGTGCAGACTATGCTGTGCTAAAAAAATGGAACGATTTTTTATTTGAAGCAACTGGAAGAACGGCAAAGGAAAGGAGAAAGTTGATGGAGAAGGAAACAATAAAAAGATAAAAATGAAAATGAAACTGGTGGCTTTATGTATCGCTGTAATAATATTCTGGGGTCTGTGGGCTTTTTTATTTAAAATTGGAGCAGATGAAGTTGGAATAAAGAGGGCATTATTTTATACATATCTTTTTGGCATGTTTATAAGCTTGGCTATAGTAGCATATTCTCTGCCTGATAAGCTTGAAATAAATAAAGGAATATTTTTTGTGCTTTTAGCTACCATTGTTGGCTTTGCAGGCACTCTGCTATGGTATTTTATCTTGCAGAAGTATAAAGCTAGTATTGTAACTTCTTTCACTGCCTTATATCCCATCGTAACTGTGTTTTTAAGCATTTTAATTCTGAGAGAGAAAATTTCATTGCCTAATGCCATCGGTATCTTACTTGCAATAGCAGCAGGAATTTTACTTTCAATGTAAAATAACAAAGCAGTTTGTCCCTCTATAGGAAAGATAAATATTATGTGCAACACGTCATGAATCGCCATATTATGAATGCAACCATCATAAAATCCATTATTCTTATAACCCCGATAACAATATCTTTATTCCTATTCCAATTAATACAATTCCTCCTAAAATTTCTGCTTTTTCTTCCAGAAATTTGGCTTTTCCTCCTAAAGCGAAGCCTAACATACATACTGCAAATGTTATCACACCAATGATAATTGCAGGCATTAGTATCGAGATGCCTAGGAAGGGAATTGCCATACCAACAGCAAAAGCATCTATACTTGTTGCTATGGATAATAGCAAAATTGCATGATTACTCATCTCTATTCTTTCCATTTTCCCTGCTTCATAAATCATTTTTATGCCAATCGTTGTTAATATAAAGAAAGCAACACAGTGGTCAATTGAAGAAATGATATTCTTTACTCCTGTACCGGCACTCCAGCCAACTATTGGCATTATAGCCTGAAAACTTCCGAAAGACAAAGACATTTTAAAAGCTAACTTCTTTGATACCATACCACTTGCTATAGAAACTGCAAATGCATCCATGGAAAGGGCGAGAGCTATAAGTACAATGGAGGGCAAATCCATAGATAAATAAACGATATTGATATTACTTTTTATGGACTATAAAATTGAGTTTGTAAAGGCTCGCCAGATTTTAGATTCAAGAGGAAATCCAACTGTGGAAGCAGAAGTGGCAACATCCAGCAAAGTGGCTAAAGCATCTGCCCCATCTGGAGCATCGAAAGGAATGGAAGAGGCTTTTGAGTTGAGAGACGGGGGCAAAGAATTTCATGGAAAAGGTGTTAGGAAGGCAATCGAAAATATAGAAACTATAATTGCTCCTGCTATCAAAGGAATGGACGTGCGTGAGCAAGATGCCATAGATGCCAAAATGATTGCAATAGATGGAACTAAGAATAAAAGTTTACTTGGAGGAAATGCCTGCATTGCGGTGTCAATGGCAGTTTGTAAATGTGCAGCAGTTTGCCAGAATATGCAAGTTTATCGTTATTTAAATGAGAAGGCTAATTTACTCCCGATTCCATTTATGAATGTAATTAATGGGGGAAAACATGCAGGAAATGACCTTGCCATACAGGAGCATATGATATCACCATTGAAAGCAAAGAGCTTTTCAGAAGCAGTGATGATGTGCTCTGAAGTTTATCACACCTTAAAGAATATTATATTAAAAAAATATGGAAAGAATGCAGTTAATGTTGGAGATGAAGGAGGATTTGCTCCCCCACTTGCTAAAACAGAAGAAGCTCTTGAGCTGATTATGAAAGCAATTGAGGAAAATGGATATGAAAAAGAAATTTTTCTTGCCCTTGACTCTGCTGCCTCATCATTTTATCAAAATGGCGTATATTTGATGGAGAGAGAAATGAGCATGGAAGAGCTTCTTGATTACTACAATGAGTTAGTTCATTCATTTCCAATCATATCTATAGAGGATGGTTTTAGTGAGGAAGACTGGGGTGGCTTTGTTGAAATAACAAAAAAGATGGGAGAAAAAATACAGATTGTAGGCGATGATATATTTGTTACCAATCCAAAAAGGCTTAGAAAAGGGATAAAAAGCAAAGCATGCAATGCTTTATTGCTTAAGCCAAATCAAATTGGCACACTAACAGAAGCAATTAATGTTGCAAAAATCTGCAAAGAAAATGAATATGCAATCATGGTCTCCCACCGCTCTGGCGATACTTGTGATTCATTCATTGCAGATTTGGCAGTAGCTTTAGAAACAGGGCAGATAAAGGCAGGCGCCCCATGCAGGGCGGAGAGAACAGAAAAATATAACAGATTGCTGAGAATTGAAGAACAGCTTGAAAAGCCAGAATATGCAGGAAAAAAATGGAAGAAGTGGGGATATTGAAAACGAGGCAGGGTTATTGAAAACGCTATTGAAAACGCTAAAATGAAGTATCATGGACAAAAAACCTTAATTCTATGCCTTTCTCCACTTTCCAACATAAATTATTTATTAATTCGGGCAAAACTCCCAAAAATTAAGAGATTTGCACACTGCGGATTTTGGCAATAAATGGTAAACCAATGCATAGGCTTTTGGTTAGTTTGGAGTAGATAATACAATAGCCCCCTTTCC
>CAZNGK010000040.1:0-10630 GCA_964572575.1 uncultured Thermoplasmatales archaeon
ATACCATCCATTATTACCAATGGTTCCATCCAAAATAAATTCAATATTTGAAACTCCATTATTTACAGTAACATTCACCTGTGCAATCTGGCTATAATCTTCTCCATCATAAGCTCTCGCATATATTGTATGTCGCCAATTGGCAACAGTGGTAGTATCCCATTCATAACTCCATGCATTTGTTCCTGTTGCAGGATTCCACGTTCCATCATCTATCTTTACCTCAACGATCTGCACCACGCCATCGCTATCATTTGCTGTTCCAGTAATAGTGATTGTTCCATTTATCATCTCATTTTCGGATGGATAGGTTATATTTATTGTCGGAGGCAAATTTACTGTAGGTGATGCAGTTGTTTCAAATTTGCCATTTATTCCAATAACTGAAAAGCCTGCAATTAAGAAACTAATCAGGACTATTATCTTGACTGTTCTCTCTTTATTTATCCTTTTGAGACTTTTATTCATGAATATGAAAGAAGAACTTAAACATAAATTTTATTATCACCATTTGCTTAGCCATCATGGAAAGGTTCAGAGAACTTGATCGTAAAATAGAAGAAAATATGAAAAATGTTAGGCATAAGGTGGCTATTTTAAGTGGAAAAGGGGGAGTTGGAAAAACTACTGTAGCAGTTAATTTAGCATATGCTTTAGCTATGAAAGGATATGAAACAGGCTTGCTGGATGCAGATATACATGGTCCAAACGTGCCAAAAATGCTTGGCATAGAACATGAAAACATATATGGAGATGAAAATGGAATGGAACCAATAAAAGCATCCCCCCATCTTAAAGTAATATCCTTAGCCTTCATGCTTGAAAAAGATTCGCCAGTTATATGGCGAGGCCCGCTTAAAATGACCGCCATAAAGCAATTTATCGGTGAAGTTAAATGGAATAACCTAGATTTTTTAATTGTAGATCTTCCTCCTGGAACAGGAGATGAGCCACTTAGCATAGCACAATTGATAAAGCAGAGCAATGCAATTGTTGTCACCACACCACAGGATGTTGCACTGCTTGACAGCAGAAGAGCTGTAAACTTTGCCCGTCAACTAAACATGAATGTTCTTGGCATAATAGAGAATATGAGCGGATTCCATTGTCCCCACTGCGGGAAAGAAATAAATCTATTTAAAGTTGGAGGAGGCTTGCAGGCAGCGAAAGAGCTGGGCGTGGATTTCTTAGGCAGGATTCCAATAGATGAAAAAATTGTTATAGGGGGAGATGCAGGCATACCTTTTGTGAAAGATAGCGGAGAAGCTACAGAAGCATTTATGGAAATTGTAGATAGATTATTGAAGAAACTTGGAATGGGGAATTAATTCTACCTATACATTCATACTTACCATCATTCATATAATCCGTGTCTATAATGTTTATATAGCCTTTTCACACCTTTATCATAGGCAAGCCATCTTTCATGCCAGTCTGGATTTACATTTTTTAATTCATGCAAAACAACTTCCCTTATTTCTTCAGTTTTAATTTCTTCTTTATCTATATTTTCCACTTTCTTCGCTATATCACGGGCTACATCAATATCTGCCCCACTTTTTACAGCAGATACAACAATTTTTTCTGGAATAAATTCCTCCTTCCTTCCATCTTTTTTAATAACAACTTTTGGCATAATAATAATAGAGAAGGAGAATAAAAAGATTTTATTAGGTTTCACATGGATTTAATTTTGCTTTTTCAGATTTGTTGTCATTTATAAAGAAATAACATGACAATTTTCTTATTTCATCAAATCCTTCGGTTAAAATTTCTCTGAATAATTGTAGTTGAGATGCTGAAATAAAATCTGATGTTCAACAAAGTTATTATATGCAGAATATTTTTCCTTGTGCTTGCTAAAATAAGGGTCAATGGTATTGTGCAGGGCGTTGGCTTCCGCCCATTTGTTTACAGAATTGCTTCTCATCTCGAATTAAAAGGTTATGTCTTGAACTTAGGTGATGCAGGCGTGGAGATAGAAGTAGAAGGAGATGAAAAGAAAATTGAAAAATTCATTGAGCTTTTGAAGGAGAAAAAACCACCATTGGCAGTTATTGAGGAAGTAAAAATGAAAGTCAGCAGTGACAGGGGTTATAAAAAATTTGAAATAAGAAAAAGTAAAGAGGAGAAAGAAGAGGGGGTTTCTGCCATTCCTCCAGATATTGCAATTTGTGATGAATGTCTCCGAGATATGGAAAGGCAGGAAAGAAGAAAGAATTATTTTTTTACAACTTGCACAAATTGTGGGCCACGTTTTACCATAATAAGGAAGTTGCCATATGATAGGCATAACACAACAATGGATGAATTTGAAATGTGTGATGAATGTTATAAAGAATATACCAATCCTTTAAACAGACGTTATCATGCTCAAACAATTGCATGCAGGAATTGCGGACCAAAAATTTTTCTTTTAAATGGAGGAAAAATAATGGAGGGAGAAAAGGCAATATGGCAATGTGCAGATTTGCTTAACGATGGCAAGATAGTTGCAATAAAAGGAATTGGAGGCTATCATTTGGCATGTATTGCTAAAGAAAGAAATGTAAAGAAGCTTAGAAAATTGCTTGGCAGGCCTCAAAAACCTTTTGCTTTGATGGTAAAGGATATAGAAATGGCTGAAAGCATTGCTTATGTAAGCGATGAAGAAAGGAAGATTTTAGAAAGCTATATCAAGCCCATTGTTTTGCTTGAAAAGAAAAAAGAATTGCCTTATGTTGCCCCTGGCTTACATAACTATGGCATAATGTTGCCCTATACAGGATTACATTATCTCCTTTTCAAAAGAATTTCTTATCCTTTAATTATGACTTCTGCAAATCTGCCAGGAAAACCAATAATAAAAGATGAAGAAGAGGTAAAGAAGATAGGAGCAGATTATATCCTATTTTACAATAGAGAAATTCATAGCAGGTGTGATGATTCCATCATCAAATTCATTGGGCAGAAACCTATTTTAATAAGAAGAAGTAGAGGATATGTTCCTTCTCCAGTTGTTCTATCCTCAATAAACTTATCTCTTCATACTAAAAATATCTTGGCTTTGGGGGCAGAGGAAAACGTCACAGCCTGCCTACTCAAAGATAATCACGCTTTCCTGAGTCAGTATATTGGAAATGTCAAACATTATGAAACATATGAATTTTTAAAAGATGCTGTACAGCATTTAATTAATCTTTTAAATTTTAAAGCTGATGCCATAGCCTGTGATTTGCACCCAAATTTCCTCACCACAAGATATGCAGAGGAGCTTGCAGAAAAAGAGGAAATACCTTTGCATCGAATACAACATCATCATGCTCATGTTGCAAAGGCAATGGCAGAGTATGGCTTAAAAGAAGCAATAGGTATTGCCATTGATGGCTTTGGATATGGTGAAGACGGCATGGCATGGGGTGGAGAAGTGTTATACTGCCGGCTTTCTGGCTATGAAAGACTTGGGCATTTACAGAATCATATCATGCCAGGCGGAGACATGGCGGCGAAATATCCACTTCGCATGCTTGCAGGAATTTTGGGGGAAGAAATAATTGACTTTCTATATGAAAGGAAGCATGCATTCCCTCATGGAGAAAAGGAAATAGAAGTGCTGCTTAAACAGCTTAGACAAATTAAACAGACAAGAAAAGGAATTAGGACAAGTAGTTGTGGTCGCCTGCTTGACGCCATTTCTGCTTTGCTCGATATTTGTCATCTGCGTAATTATGAAGGAGAGCCTGCAATGAAGCTTGAAAGCGTTGCGAGGAAAGGAAAGGATATTCTTGAACTTGAGCCGATTATAAAGAATGGCATTATAGATACAAAATATCTGCTAATTCAAATTTTAGAAAACATGAGATACAGGAAAGAAGATTTGGCTTATTCAGCTGAAGAATACATAGCAAACTCGTTGGCACAACTTGCAATTGAAAAGGCAGAGGAAAAAGGAGTAAAGAATATTGTTATTGCTGGAGGATGTGCATATAATGAGCATATTGTTGCCAGAATCGAGGAAAAGGTGAGGCAAGAAGGTTATCTTTTTTTTATTAATCAAAAACTTCCATGCGGAGATGGTGGCATATCATTTGGACAAGCTGTAGTGGCAGGTGAAAGAGTAAATGAAAGAACCACCTAACCAACCTGCCATTTTCAATTTCCAGATTATTCATTAAACCTAACTCTTTCAAAAAATTTCATATGGAAGTATGAATAATCCAAGTAGAAAACAAGATAATGTTTTTGATGTATCTCCTGCTGTAATTATTACTCTTGCTGGTCCAACTCCAAAAATAAGGCTACTGTTTATTATTGTTTCCTCACCAGCAGGTAGTGAATCAATGACTCCTTCTGTATGGCTTCCTGTAATAACAATTCCTTCCACATCAATTGACCAACTAATGTTAGATGCATCTACTATTCCTACATTTTTAACCCTTGCTGTTACACCAAATCCTCCACTTGCTTCTGTTATCTGAAGAGTATACCATCTGTCATAATAAACACGATCTGCCATTTCCCATATTGCTGCAAGCTGATAAAGGTTATCTGGAATATCCTCTGGCATACAATAATCATGAATCCTCCAGTTTTCTGGAGCTATATTGGCAATATTATCTGGCAAATCATTCCTTCCAGCAAAAGATGGATCCACTTCTGCCATATAAAATGGGCTTGGATTAATTTTCACCCATGCATGACTATTATTCCATCCATCAAATGCTTGCCTAATATGAGGTTTATCTGGAGCAGATTGCACATGGTCTTTAACGCTTGCCAATACCATACCTCTTAAGTCTGGTATATTTGCCAGAGCATCATCATACATGCGAACTGCCTCTCTTATATCCCAGTAAGCATCTGCTTCTTCTGGAGTTGCTATATTGGATGGCCATGAAGAAATAACACTTTCAAGAGCATGTGTAACGGGGCGAGAATATACATCCTTTATTCCATCTGTATATGCTGACAAAGGAAAATCCTCATTGAGCTCAAGTCTTCCATTAAGATTTAAATCTGGCGTAGGCAGTCCGCTATCTGGTTCAATAATGGTTGTGTATTTTCCATCTCCATTTCCATCATGAAATACTCGCACTGGACTGCTTTCGTTATAAATCAAATCGCTATAATTAACAGTTAAAATGATGGGATTGTAAGCAGTGTAACGAGGATTGACAAAATTATTTGGTGCACAGTTAAAGCGAATTGGTCCCAAGTCAACGGTGGCAATTTGACTTGAAACTGGCGATTCCCATTGCACTATGTAGCGGAGATAGCCTTTAAGCTCGTTTCCATATAAAGCAGCTACAGCAACAACTATGTTTCCGCCATTTGAAGCACCAAGCAGTCCAATATTATTATGCAATACAGGCACAGGCATAACTTCATCTATTGTCCTGCCTAAACTATCAGAAAGTTTGCCAGCAGAATATAGTATTACATCTCTCAATGCAAGAATGCAATTTTGTCCCCGATGGTCGTAAATGCCATCAGAGTGACGACCAGATTCAGCATCATGTCCACCAGGAAAAATAAAATATATGGTTACCAAATCATCACCTACGGCAGGCAAACAATTTCGTAACCCACCTGGTGTATCTGCACCTGGCACATAAATGAGGATAGGAGCGCCATTGGCATAGCGGGTGTGATGCGGAGCATAGATGCGAACTGCTAAATTGCCTGCTGAACTGCCAGTGCTATTAGATGGCAGATCTATGTCTATTATCAGGCTGTTAATATTGCCAAAATTCTTCATAGATATTCCTACATTAAGGAATAAAATTAGAATTAGCAGTATGATAAATGATTTTCTACTCATTTATCCTCCAATTGTTTCTGAATATTTATGATTTATTCTTTTCAATGGATCTTCATTTTTGCAATATCTCTGTGCCATTAACTTACAAAAATTGACGATGTAAATATTTCAATCATCAGTTTCTATTGAGATTAGTCATTCTCTGTCCATCAAAAATTCTTAAGGTAACGACACCGACATGAATAACGGGAAAAATGAAGGAAATTGATAGAAAAAGTTTCTGGTGAAAGAAGTTCGTTTCATTGCAGCGTCTTGAAAAAGATGAAAAACCTTTTTAAAATCTCTGGAAATAAAATTTGCTTGCCATTCCTTTGCTCTAAATATTCCTTTCGACCCAAAAACAACTCAATTTTTTTATATCACAAATGCTTTTAAAAGTTGGTCGGGGTGGCTCAGACTGGTTAGAGCGCCTGACTCATAAGCACAGCTCAAGGGTTCGCTGGGCAATCAGGAGGTCGCGGGTTCAAATCCCGCCCCCGACATACCCCCATTTATCTACATACACTATTTCCCTTAACGATTTCCTTTTCTCTTTTTTCTTTTTATCATCTGGATAGCCAATGGGCAATATTGCTTCCAGTTTATATTCATCTGGCACTTTTAACAGCTTGCATACATCTCTCGGATTTGGAGGGGTGTATGTAACTGTTGTAAGTCCTTTTTCTTCCAAAGCTAAAAGAAGGTAGCCAATTGCAAGCCACGTTGATTGAATAAAATATGGCGCTTTTTTATGAGAAAAAATTAATAGTAGCAAGGGGGCATTCTGTAAAAACTCCTTTTTCCATGAAATATTCTTTTCTTTTAGCCATTCAGAAAGCATTCCCTTTATCTTTCCATGAAATTCCATCTCTTTTTCCTCGCATATCTTTTTTATCTCCTTCTTTTTAGCCTCATCAGTAATAATCAAAAATTTCCAGGGTTGAGCATTCATACCGGATGGTGCCTCTCTTGCAACATCTATACAATATAGAATGTCCTCCATAGAAACTTTTTCCTTTTTAAACTTTCTTACAGTTTTCCTTCTATGTGCAACATCCTTTATTCCCATAGAATTTTATGAGCATTTCATTTTAATACTTTTTTAGCTCTTATTTTCAATCCTTTATACCATTCAACAATATCGTTCACTGTTGCCTCCAAATCATACATTGGTTTAAAGCCAAGTTTTTTCCTGGCTTTTTCACAACTTATAATGCGATGTGTTCCAAAAGATTTTACCCTAAATTTTGTAAGAGAAGGTTCTTTGCCCTTCAATTTTGCTCCAAATTCCATAAAAATGGCAAAAAGATAAGCTAGGCTATATGGAATTCTGCGTTGAGGTAATTTAACTCCCAACCCATAAGAAATTTTCTCCAACAATTCTTTCACTGGGCATGCAAAACTTAAAACATTAAACGCTTCTCCATTTTTATCTCTTTCATATGCCAATCTCAAGCATTGTGCAACATCCTTTGGATGTGCAATGGAAATATATTGCTCTCCACTGCCAAATATAGGCATTTTACCGCTTTCCAATGAAGAAAGAAGCATTTTCACTGCTTTCCCTCCTGCTCCAATCACCAATGGAGGGCGTATTGAAGATACATGTAAATCTTCATACTGCATGAGCAATTTTTCTGCTTCAAGCTTTGATTGCTGATAATAATTGATTGGCTTTTTTGGACTGTCTTCATCAATTATTTCCTTTCTATTTGGGAAGCCATATATGCCTGCAGAACTTGTGTATATAATTCTCTCTATGCCATTTTTTCTGCAGGCTTCCGCAACATTTCTTGTACCATTAACATTGATTTCATAAAAATCTCTCTTTCTTCCCCAATCCATAGCATATGCAGCATTGTGAAAAACCACGTCCACGCCTTTCAAGGCAGGAAAAATGGAATGCAATTTTGTTATATCTCCATGAAAAATTTCAACCTTTCCTTCAATATTTGCAATATTTCTTACCAAAACTCTCACATCATATCCATGCTCCAAGAGTTCTCTCACTATATATCTGCCTATAAATCCACTTGCTCCAGTAACTAAAGCTTTCATTCATTTTACAAATCCTACCGCTATTTAATTTCTCCGTTTCTCGAAAAGAGGGCGGGGCGGGATTTGAACCCGCGTATGCGGATCTGCAGTCCGCCACCCTGCCTCTAGGTGACCCGCCCTTACTACAAAAGCTATTGCACTTTTTAACTTTTTTCAATAGTGGCTTGAGGATGCTGTTGTTTAACTTACAAAAATCAGAGAATGATTGTGCTGAGATATTCAATCACCATATTTTAATCATTAGTTATTCCATAATTTTTAAGATTAATTATTCATGAAGAGATATTCATTAAAAATCTCTAAGTTAACATCACATTTAGGATATTAAAACATGCATTTGTTGTTATTTGCAAGAAAATTGACACATCGCTACTTTTTTAAATATAAATGCATTATTTAAAAGATGTTTCAAGGAAAAATAAAAGCTGATTTTATAAAGACGGTGATAGATGCCACTGCCATACTAGTGGACGAGGCGAAGTTCAAGCTTATGCCAGATGGTATATATGGCAGAACAGTAGACCCTGCA
Organism: uncultured Thermoplasmatales archaeon; assembly: GCA_964572575.1. Lineage (GTDB taxonomy): Archaea > Thermoplasmatota > E2 > UBA202 > JdFR-43 > VBQI01. The sequence continues at coordinate 8,367 of CAZNGK010000040.1, forward strand.
CATGTTGGCATGATTGATTTTAAGTTGAAGAAGGAAGCATTTGAAGAATATGAAAGCAAGGAGGAAAATGAAATAGGCATTGACTTGGAAAAGCTAAAGAGCATACTGAAAGTCGCTGGAAGTGAAGACATTGTTGGAATGAATTATCAGAAAGAAGAAGGAAGACTCATTGTGAATGTCAGAAATATTACAAGAAAAATAAGTCTGCTTGACACATCAGAAATGCCGGATACCAAAATCCCAAGCTTAGATTTGCCTGCAGAGATTGTACTGCCAACTGAAGAAGTCTACCAAGCTATAAGGGCAGCGGAGGCAATATCTGATCATATAACGCTTATAGGCGATAAAAACAAATTTGAAATGGTTGCAGAGGGTGACACTGACGTTGTAGAAATGCAGATTCCGAAAGAGCAATTGCAAAGCCTGAAATGTGAGGAGAGGGTAAAAAGTATGTTTCCTCTGGATTATTTAAGCGATATGATTAAGATTGCAAAAGGAGCCAGTGAGGAAATAACAATAAATCTTGGAAACAATTATCCAGTGAGACTTAGTTTTGAAGCAGCTGGAGGCTATATAAAAATAGTTTATTTACTTGCTCCAAGAATTGAGTCAGAGTAAGGGAGTAAGTATAATTCTTTCCTCACTTTTCTTTTCAACAGTTGCAACAACGTAAATTTCAGCCTCGCCATTACTCTCTCTTTTCATTATAATTTTTCCGTTTTTAACATTATATTCTCCTGGAGGTACTACCAATTTCAGTTGCACCACCATGTTTTTCTCCAAGTCATTTTCTACAACAGCTGTATAGTCATTTTCAAAGGTTAAGTTCAAATGATACGAAGGAATTGAATACTCTGGCTCCTTATAGTTGTAAGATGAAATTTCTCCATCTTTTATTTCAATTAGTCTATATCCCCAGTATGCATCTTCTTTGCTTAAGCTACTTGCTATGGTAGTAGTAGTGACAAATACTGTTCCATTTGCTATGGTAACATTATCATAATGAACATGTCCATCCAGAACCATGTCAACATCATATTCATCTATCAGGGAAAGAAGTTCCTTTCTGTTATAATATTCATTTCCTAAAAGTGAATCACTTTTTGTATCCCATAATGGATTATGATGCAAAAACAGGAAAGTTGCGTTGGCTTCATTATTCCTTAAATCTTCTTCAATCCATCTTAATTGCTCATCACTCACATATCCTCCCCAGTTTAGAGGTGCAAATAAAAAGGTTCTCCTTGCATAAGGTGGCCAGTCATAGGAATTGACAGATATGAAATGATAATTTCCATAGTTAAATGAATAGTAGAGCGGGCCAAAGTATTCTTCCCAGAAGGCAAGACCATCTTCTCTGAATTTAAAGTAACCATCATGATTTCCTGGGCATAAAAATGTTGGTACATCAAAAAGTTGCAGAATTTCATAGCATTTCTTATACTCATAGGAATACTCGAATGGATAAAGCTGTCCATATACTAAATCACCTGAGATGATAACAAAATCAGGATGAAGCAAATTTATTTCTTCAATGCCCCTTTTTGCAGCCTTCCATCCTATCGTTTCTTTTATGCTTACTTTCATTCCTCTTGGATCGCCGATATGGAAGTCAGAAACATGAACAAAAGAAAAGCTATCGGAGAATTCATCAATAACGCTTACAGCCCTTGGCTCAGTGCAATAAAAATTTGTTCCATCTTTTTCAATAACTATGGTGAGATTATAAAGTTCTTCAGGTGTTGATAGTGGTACTGTTATACTGGCATGCCATCTCGCATTATCTTGCCAGATATCATCAACTGAAAGTTCAATTTCATCTACAACTGGCTCATATGAAGTGGAAATGAATGCATGAAATTCATCAAAGTTTTCTGAAGAGAAGGTAATAGTGAAGTTCTCTCCTTTCTCAACTATTACAGGATATGTTGAGATGGGATGGAAGATTTTCACATCATCGCTCTCTGAAATAATTTCTGCATACTTTATCTCGCTTGCATAAAAAGAGGTTGTCTCTTTTTCTTTCAATACTGTTTGACTTGAAAGAGATGGGGGAAGGAGGAGGAAGGTAAGTATGACAATAAATAGCTTTTTCATAGGCTACATTTTCTATCTATTTTAAAAACTTTTTGAAAAAGAAGTTTAGATGTGGAGTCCCGAAAAAATTTCCGCTATATAATTCATCCCACTCTATGAAATTAACGCAGAAAAACAGTATCTCCGCATGTTGGCTAAAAAATTGCTGTTAGCATGTGGCCTATTTT
>CAZNGK010000041.1:0-10478 GCA_964572575.1 uncultured Thermoplasmatales archaeon
AAAAACATTTCAGGATGTGATGCCAGAATTTGGCTCATATAAAAATCCTGTTGACATTACAGGACAGGCAGGAGGGGAGGAATATAGGCAGGCATTGGAAAAAGCGTTTTCTGAAGATAGCATACATGCAATCTTGGCTTTATATTGTGAGAGAGGCGATGCAGAACTGGAGGAAATAAGGGATGCAATGGCAGAGGTGCATAAGAAATACGGAAATAAGCCTGCTCTCTATACAATTTTTGGTGGCGAAGGAGCAACGCACATAATTCAATCTCTAAAGAAGCAGGGAATTCCTGCCTTCAGTGATGTGGAAGGTGCAGTTTCAGCTCTCTATGCATTGTATAAAGTGCATGAAAAGAAAGAGGAGGAAAAATTTGAAGAAGTGGAAATGAACGAAGAAAAGATAAGAAAAATAATAGAGGAGGCATATAAGGAAAGAAGGCATCGCCTATTAAGTCATGAGGCAAAGGAAATCCTTTTATCAGCAGGTTTAGATGTTCCACCTTTCTATTTTGTGAAAAGCATTGAGGAGGCAATTGATTCTGCAAATAAAATTGGCTATCCAGTAGCAATGAAGGTTGTATCAGAAGACATAATTCATAAGACTGATGTTGGAGGAGTTGTACTCGATATTGAAAATGAAAGAGAGGTAGCAGAAGCCTATGAGGCAATTATGGAAAATTGCAAAAGAAATGTTCCAAAAGCACGTATAAGAGGCGTAGAAATTTCAAAAATGCTTGAAAAAGGTGTTGAAACAATTATAGGAGCTACTACCGATGTATCTTTTGGAAAAGTAGTTATGTTTGGACTAGGTGGAATATATGTTGAAGTAATGAAAGATGTATCTTTCAGAGTAGCACCTGTACCAAAAAGAGAGATAAGGAGAATGATAAGGGAAATAGAATCGTATCCGTTGCTAGAGGGAGTCAGAGGAGAGAAAAGAAAGGACATAGAGGGTATTGTAGATTCTATATACAAGGTGGGCATGCTCGTTAGCAAATTTGAGGAAATTTCTGAGTTAGATATAAATCCTTTAATAGTATATGAAAAAGGTGTGAAAGTGGTTGATGCGAGAATGAGTATAAAGGTGAGAAAATGAAGAGCATATTATTTGCTTCACTGGATAAAAACTCTGGCAAAACAACAGCTGGGCTTGCTTTGGCAATGGCAAGCGGGAAGAAAATAGGATATATGAAGCCTTTTGGAGATAATCCAATTTACAGAGGAAAAAAAGTTGTGGACTGTGATGCAATCCTATTTAAAGAAATTTTTGGGATAGAAGCTGACTTGGATGAAATGTGTCTGGGTATGCACCATTCAAAAATAGCACATTTCTATAAGGATGTGAGAAAAGAGCTCATGGAAAGATACAATAAGCTTTCAGTGGGTAAGGAACTTTTTATTATAGAAGGAGGAGAGTTTTTGTGGAAGGGAAAGAGCATTGACTTAGATGCCTTTTCTGTTGCAAATACTTTGGATGCAAGAATTATTTTTGTGTTATCCGGGGATAGGTATGAAATAATGGATGAGTTGAGATATATTGCAGATTTGAAGGAGGAAAGAATTGAAGGAATTATTTTGAATAAAGCAAGAGATGAAGAAGTTAAAAAAATAGAGGAGGAAGCAGAAAAATATGGAATAGAATTTCTGGGCTATATTCCATATATTGACGAGTTAAAGGTAATGAAAGTGAGTTACATTGCAGAAAAATTATTTGCAAAGATAGTTGCTGGAGAAAAAGGAATTGAGAAGGATATTGAAAATGTATTTATAGCTGCTCTTTCTGGAGCAGAAGTGAGGAGGCATCCGGATTTTAAGAAGAGAAAAAAATTGATTATTACAGGAGGAGATAGGGCTGATGTTATAACTGCATGTCTTGAAGAGGGCACATCCTGCATTTTATTAACAAACAATATTATTCCATCTGCCAATATACTTGCGAAGGCAAATGAGAAAGAAATTCCTCTTTTATCTGTTCGCTCAGATACATATACAATTTCAAAGCTTGTTGAAAATATTCAGCCAATAATTCTACCTGGCGAGAAGGAAAAATTAAGCATGATTGAAAAGGCAGGGATGCAATATTTAAATATGTCGAAAATTTTAAAATAAAAAAATTAAATTAGTGGGCAATGTTAATATATCATGGATTTATCAGAGTCAAAATATTCCATGGAGGAGATAATAAAAATTTTAACGATTATTTTCCTATCTTCTTTTAGTGTATGGCTCATCTCATATTACATACTGGTAATAAAGGAGGAAATGTTCTACACCCATTTCATATATATCCCAGGTGTTTTATCCAGTTTCTGGTGGGGAAAGAAAGGCTCTATAAATGCTATATTTCTGGGCTTTTTCCTTCTGCTGAGCGATATACTTGCTGATGTAGGAAGTGAAAAAATAGCACAACATCTTTCGCAAATTTTTATATTTCTCATTGTTGCATTACTAACTGGGGTTATAAGTGACGAAAGAACTCAGGCACTTAAGGAAAAAGAAAAATTTCTGGAAGATGCAGCTCACTATTTTCTAAATCCAGTTACAATTGCAAAGGGCTATGTAGACATGATGTTTGAAGAATGTGAATCTGAAAAACTAAAAAGGATTGCCAATAGAATAAAGGAGGCAGTTGAAAGGATAGAAGAGGTTGTTAAAAATACAGTGGAAAAGGGGATAATTTATGAAGGAAAAGGAGATGTAGACAAACTCAAACAGTCTCGAGAGAAAACATGACTTCCATTCCTTTGAGTGCAGATTGTATTCTGTCTGCAAACCATAGCAGAGTGTCTATATCTGGTTCTTTATCCCATTCATATACAAAATCATAACTTCCTTTAACAGCTTTCAGTCCTAACTCAAGCAATCTACTTTTAACTTCAGATGGCTTTGCTCCTTCACTGCTAAATATTATGCTCAGGTATGTTTTCATTGAATAAATAACGAAAAGGAATATAAAAAATTTTATTCAACCTCTTCAGATTGAGGAATGGAAGTTGTAATTTATAAGAAGATTGATTGTTTCTTATTGAGTGAACATCATTAATGCCATCTTTATCTATACCTGGCATAAATAGTGATAAACTTCCTTCATTATTTGGCGATTTAATTTGGTATAAGATTTAACTTGATATAAGGTTTAACTTGATATAAAGAAATTGAAGTTTGTGAGAAAAACATTTTAGTAAAAACATTAAAAACATTAGCCAGAATCTTAGCATCACGTCACCAAAATTTTTTTAATAGAAACTCTATACATTACCAGATGCTGAAAGAAATTATATTTTATGGAAGGGGTGGACAGGGTGCAGTTACTGCAGCAAATTTGCTTGCTTCTGCTGCTCTGAAAAGTGGGAATAAAGGAGTGCAAGCCTTTCCATTTTTTGGAGCAGAAAGAAGAGGAGCTCCTGTTAAGGCATTTGCAAGGATAAGCAATGAAGAAATTTTTTTGAGAAGCCAGATAAGAGAGCCGGATATAGTTGTTGTTCTGGACACAGGAATAATGGATGCACTAGACGTTACCCAGGGCTTGAAAGAAAATGGAACAATCCTGCTCAACACTCCCCGTAATCCTTCAGAGCTTTCCTTTCCATACAAAACAGCTACTGTAGATGCAACTACCATTGCAATAGAGAATGAAATTTTGGTAGGAGGCATACCAGTAGTAAACACGCCTATGGTTGGGGCATTAATCAGGCTTTTAGATGGTGTGAAACTTGAAGCATTGCAGGAGGCTGTAATGGAAAGATTTAAAGGAAGAGCCGGTGAAAAAAATGCAAATGCTGTAAAAGTTGCATATGAAAAGGTGAAATTATGAAGACTGCAATATCATATCCTACAGAAGGAGCAATGGGTAAAACTGGAACATGGCGCGTTTTCAGGCCAAGCATAGATATAGGCAAGTGCATAAAATGCTGGAGATGCTGGATATTCTGTCCAGATGCTGCAATAAGCAAGGGAGAATATCCCGTCATTGACTATGAGTATTGCAAGGGCTGTGGAATATGCGCCAATGAATGTCCTGTAAATGCTATAGAAATGGGGAGGGAAGAAAAATGATAGTTATAGATACAGCAAATCATATTTCCGCCTTAGCTGCCAAAATGGCAAGGGCAAGGGTAATTGCAGCTTATCCAATAACTCCGCAAACTACAGTTGTAGAAAAACTTGCAGAATATGTTGAAAGTGGCGAACTGGATGCAGAGTTTATAAGAGTTGAATCTGAGCATTCTGCAATGACTGCATGTATTGCAGCTGAAGCAATGGGAGTGAGAACATTTACTGCCACCGCCTCCCATGGCCTGCTTTTAATGCATGAAATGCTTCACTGGGCAGGCTTGGCAAGACTTCCAATAGTTATGGTTAATGTTAACCGCGCCATTGGGCCAGGATGGAATATATGGAGTGATGCAAATGATTCAATGGCTCAGCGCGACACAGGATGGCTTCATTTTTATTGCTCAAGCAATCAGGAAGTGTATGACAGCATAATAATGGCATATAAGATTGCTGAAAGCCAGGAAGTAATGCTTCCTGCAATGATATGCTATGACGGCTTCATTTTGAGCCATACTTCAATGCCTGTTGAGGTGCCGGAGCAAAGTAAGATCGACGAATTTCTGCCAGAGTTTAAGCCTGCATGGAAGATAGATGTTGAAAATCCAATTACTCATGGAAACATTGTTGAGCCACATTATTATGCTCGCATCCGCTATGACATGCAAGTGGCAATGGAAAGGGCAAAGAAGATAATTGAGGAAGTTGGAGAGGAATGGGGAAAGAAATTTGGAAGGCACTATGGCTTAGTGCAGGAATATAAATGTGAGGATGCTGACTATGTTATCCTTACAATGGCTTCAATGGCAGCAGAAGCAAAAGCTGCAGTGGATGAGTTACGCAATAAAGGAGAGAAAGTAGGACTTGTTAATCTACGCACCCATCGTCCAATGCCCTTTGAGAGGCTGAAGTATGATAAAATCATTGTCATTGAAAGAGATGTTTCAGTTGGGTTGGGGGGAATTGTTTACAATGAACTTAAAGGAAGAGTGCCAGAGTTATATGGCTTTATTGCTGGCATTGGAGGTATGGATGTTAGCTATCGTGACATTGAAAGAATGTATGAACTTGCCAAGGAAGGCAAGGATGGATGGTATCCAATAGAGGTGAAATAATGGCAATAAAGGATTTACCTGAAGAAGAATATGTTTTGAAAGGACATGCAGCCTGCCCTGGTTGTCCAGCTACAATAGCATTGCGCATCACGCTTAAAGCTCTGGGAAAGAGAACCATATTGGTTATTCCTGCCTGCTGTAGCGCTGTTATACAGTCGCTATATCCAAAAACATCTTTTAGTGTGCCCACGCTGAATATTGCCTTTGAAGCCTCTGCTGCAGCAGCTTCAGGTGTTGCATCTGCCTTAAAAATTCTTGGAGAAAAAGATATAACGCCAGTAGTATGGGCTGGAGATGGAGGGAGCTACGATATCGGCATACAAGCTTTATCTGGAGCTTTGGAAAGAGGAACAGATTTCATTTATATCTGCTACAATAACCAGATGTATTCAAATACTGGCATACAGCGAAGCGGAGCCACGCCATACGGAGCATGGACAACAACAACATGGACAGGAAAAAAAGAGAGGCAAAAAGAGCTTGCAGAAATTGTAATGGCTCATCACATTCCGTATGTTGCCACTGCCACCATAGCCTATCCAGAAGATTTGTATAATAAAATGAAGAAGGCAAAAGAGATAAAGGGACCAAGATATATAGAAATTCTTGCTCCTTGCCCGCCAGGATGGCGATTTGACATGAGTAAAACTGTGGAGATAGCTCGCTTGGCTGTTGAAACTGGCTCATGGGTGCTTTATGAAGCAATAAATGGAAAAGTTGAGTTTACTGGGCAAAGTAAAAGGATATTAGAAGGCAAGGAAAGAAAGCCTATCGAGGACTGGCTTAAGATGCAGGGAAGATTCCGCCATCTCAAGCAGGAAGACATTGAAAAAATAAAAAGAGAATTGGATGAGAAATGGGAATATTACAGAAAAGTAATGAAATAGAGAAACTGAAGAAAACATATAAAGAAATAAGGCAGGAAATAGAAGGAAGGCTTGAAGATTTTAAGAAAACATGGAAAGATGGCGATAATGCAATTTTTGCTGAACTTATTTTCTGTCTGCTTACCCCACAATCTAAGGCTAAAGTTTGCTGGAATGCTGTTTTAAAACTTCTGAAGAAAAACTTGCTTTTGAAAGGAGATGAAAAGGAAATTGCTGAAGAAATTAAAGGAGTAAGATTTAGGAATAAAAAAGCAGAATATATTATGGAAGTAAGAAAGCTTATTTATGCAAAGGAAAATATAAAAGAAAAGCTGAGTAAATTCAGAAATGCTTATGAAGCAAGGGAATGGCTTGTGAAAAATATAAGAGGAATGGGTTATAAAGAAGCAAGCCATTTTTTAAGAAACATTGGACAGGGCTTTGAGCTGGCTATACTTGACAGGCATATACTTAAAAATTTGAAATTGCTTGGAGTAATAGATGAAATACCATCAAATCTATCAAGAAAAAAATATCTTGAAATAGAAGAAAAAATGAGAGAATTTAGCAGGGCAATTGAAATACCAATGCCTCATCTCGATCTACTTCTTTGGTACAGAGAGGCAGGAGAGGTATTTAAATAATCAGATAATTGAATCTCAAATGCCCTCAAATTACTCAACCCTCCTGAAACCTCTTTTTACAAAAGATGTAAAGGAATAAATTTGGCATTTTAAAGGATGCCAGAAATTTTGTTCTCCTTTTGCCTCTGCTCTTCCTTTTAAAATTTCTTCAATTGCATCATCTACGCTCTCTGCATTCATTTCCACATATGCTTTGCCCATTTCCCACATGTAATGTCCATCGCTTCCGGCAGTTGCTGGCAGATTATGGCAGGTAGCATATTCCATCGCCCTTTTATTTTGCATTGGAAAACATCTTCCATTTATCACTTCAATTGCATCTGTTTTGCAATGAGGCTTTGAAAAGCGAAATGGATGGGCTAGGACAGCGATACCACCTTTTTCATGTATCTCCTCTATCACTTCCACAACATCTCTGCTTTTTACCTCTTCTTTTATTCCTAAGGCTAAAATATGTCCCTTGCCTGTTTTTATTTCCATTCCGGGAATAATTAAAAAATTGGAACTTTTTACCTTCAAAGCTCCCTTTAAAGTATTGTGGTCAACTATGGCTGCCCCTTTAAAACCTTTCTTTTTGAGATATTTCACAATTTCCTCTGGTTTCTCATTTCCATCTAGGGAATAGCAGGTATGGACATGCAGGTCAAACATAAACTGCTATACTTTGCCAGTATTAACGCCTTTCCAAAAACCTCACAGTCACGAGCAAAGCAGGGCGTCCCTCATACTCTATTTTTCTTGAAAGCATTTCTGCTTCTGCTATTTTTCCATCCTTTCTTATAAGCTTATATCTTCTTGGCTCACTTTTTTCTTTGCCCTCAATCATTCCCTTGTATTTTTCCATTATTCTCTTCCTGTCTTCAGGGGCGACTATTTCAATAAAACTTTTTCCTATGAGCTCGCTGCTTTTATAGCCAGACTCTGTAACGCTTTTATTTACAAACTTTACTTTTCCATCTTGGACAACGACTACAGTATCACATATCTCATTTATGAGATATTCATAAAGTTCTCTTGCCCTTCTTTCCTTTTCCTCAACATATCTTCTAACAGTTATATCCTTTGCAATGCCAACATATGCTACTTTTCCTTTTAATCTTCCAGTGCTTAGTAAAACATCTATTTTCTTTCCATCTCTTCTTACTGCCACTGTTTCATAGTCCTTTAGTTCCCCTTTCCTCATTCTCTCCTTTATTTCTTCACCGAAAATTCTCCCAATGTCACATCCAATCAAATCCTCTTTCCTTGTATATCCAAGATGGCTTACAAATTCACTATTGCATTCTTTTATAATGAAATCCTTGGAAGCAAAGAAAATCATATCCCTAACTTTTTCAAAAGCTTCTCCATATGTTCCACATTCAACTGCAGAGAGACTTTCGACTTTCTTCAAGAGTGTTGGCACATCCATTCTTCGCAGGAAATCTTCTCTTAACTCACGCTTTATCTCCTGAACATGTATGCGTATTGCTTCTTTGCAAAAATCTGCAACACTACTGTAGCCAAGTTCCGGTTTTTTCTCGATCATCTCTTGCAACGCATTATAAATTTCAATTGGTAAAGATATTGTACTATACTGTGTCATTGAATTTCAATAACGTATAATGATATTTAAATTTATTGCTTTCCCAGGACAAAATTGTTCCATCAGAACAATCACCTTATGATGCACCCATCTCTTACGATCTTCTCTACTTTTATCTCTCCAGCTTCGTCTCTAAGAAATTTGCCTTTATATTCCACCTTTCCGCTCTTTGCCATCATTTTCACTTTCCTGAACTCCTCATATTCCACTTCCTTCGCTGGCTTGCTCTCTATTCCATCTATATATACTCTGCTTCCTTCCTTTCCATTTGCAATTAGCAAAACAGCTTTTCCGCCATCATCTGCAGCCAAAAGCATACCATTGGAAAGCACGCCCCTTATCTTTGCACTTTTGAGATTCGCAAGCAAAACTATCTTTTTTTCAACAAGCTCCTCTTTTTCATACCACGGTTTTATTCCAGCAACAATTTTCCTTTTTCCAAGCTCACCAACATCCAATTCCATTACATACAGCTTGTCTGCATTTGGATGATTTTCAACTCCTATAATCTTTGCAACCCTCAAATCAAGCTTTGAAAATGGCTCTTCAACAATATCATCCAGATTGAGTTTATTGAAAAGCGGGACAGGCTTTTGCAATTCATTTTCTTCCAGCTCTTCATATGCTTCATCCCATTTTCGGCTATGAATGCTATCATTATATCCGAGCATCTTCCATATTTTATCTGCAGTTTTCGGCATATATGGAGCTGATGCCACTGCGAGAAACTTAACTATTTTGAGGCAAATATGAATCACGTTTTTGCATCTCTCCTCATCTTCTTTTATAAGCTTCCATGGTTCAACTCTATTCATATACTGGTTTCCAATTTGTGCCATCCTCATTATCCTTTTTATTCCCTCCTTAAAATAACATTTTTCTATTGCCTTCCCCACTTCTTCAAAATTATTTTTTATTTCTTCAATTGTCTGGGTATCTAAATCGTTGCCTTTGGTATATGGAGGAACTACTCCAAAGTTCTTTGAAGCAAAAGTTATGACTCTATGAATGAAATTTCCATAAATGGCAACCAACTCATTATTATTTTTTGCAACAAAATCCTCCCATTGCCAGTCCGTGTCATGCTTCTCTGGCATGTTTATTGAAAGGTAGTAACGTATTACATCTGCCTCAAATTTCTTCAGCATATCAGAAATCCATATTCCAATACCTTTTGATTTTGAAAATTGCTCCCCAGACATGGTAAGATACTCATTGGCTGGCACATCATATGGCAAATTTAGCCCGCCATGCGCCATAAGCATTGCAGGCCATATTATTGTATGAAATGGTATATTGTCCTTTGCCAAAAAATAGTAGTGCTTTGCTTCTTCCATCCACCATTTTTCCCATTCATTTGGCATCCCTTTTTTCTCTGCCCATTCTTTTGAAGCAGAAAGATAGCCAATGACTGCATCAAACCATACATATATTCTCTTATTCTCATATCCTTCCAATGGCACCTCAACTCCCCATTCTATATCACGGGTAATTGCCCTGTCTTTAAGTCCAGCTTTAAGCAGGTTGAGGGTGAAATTAAGCACATTATCACGCCAGTAATGCTTGTTTTTGAGCCATTCCCTAAGTTTATTTTCAAAGGCAGATAGTTTGAAAAATAAATGCTCAGTCTCTTTAAGCGTTGGTTTTCCTCCACAAACCTTGCATTTTGGCTGTAAGATTTCTTCTGGTTCCAAAGTTTTGCCACATTCCTCACACTGATCTCCTCTTGCCTTCCCTTTGCAGTAAGGGCAAATTCCCTCTACATATCTATCAGGAAGGAAGCGATCGCAATTCTCACAATAAAAAGCCTTCATTTTTTCTGGATAAATGTATCCTTTATCATAAAGCCTGAGGAAAAAATCCTTAACTACATTTTTGTGAAATTCATTGCTTGTGCGTGTAAAATTCTCAAAATGAATGCCAAGTTCTTCCAAATTTTTCTTATGCTCCTTATGGTATCTGTCTACAATTTCTTTTGGCTCAACACCTTCTTTTTCAGCAGTCAAAGTGATAGGCGTGCCATGTTCATCGCTTCCAGAAACCATTAGAACTGCATTTCTTTTCATTCGATGATATCTCCCAAAAATATCCCCAGGAAGCAGGCATCCTGCCAAAGTGCCGAGATGAAGTGAACCATTTGCATATGGCCACGCAACGCCTATGAAGATTCTCTCCATGTCTGTATATCATTTCTTATTTAAAAGTTTAAGTC
>CAZNGK010000042.1:0-4336 GCA_964572575.1 uncultured Thermoplasmatales archaeon
ATACGAATTTTTTATTCACATAACTCCCATTTATCATTGCTCTATTATCCATTTAAATCTTAAAAATCTTGTGATAAAAATTTTAAAAAAGATTAGGTCAACAGTTGCGAAGCGATCTTTATTAACTTATTCTTGTCAAATCCTACGTTATTTATGCAAATAATATCTAACGTTTCTAATTCTTTACAAATATCTTCTGGCGTTTCTTCCAAGCTTACTACAAAATAATTTTTTGGAGAATAAATTTCCTTATATTCTTTTACAATATCTATTTCCTTCTTCCCGTTTTTCTTCTTCTTTTTATACCAATCTGCTTTTTCCTTACATTCTATAATGATGAAAGGATTTTTACGAATTGGAAATGGTTTTTCATTAACATCATAGATGTTATCCACTTTTCCTGAATAAATAATTGTATCTGGTCTGAGAGAATAATAAGCCTGCTTCCTGAGATCAATAACTATTTTTTTGCCATTTTTATCTCTTCCTCTAATTTGTCTTGGTTTTTCATAAAAAACACTAAAAAATTTTCCTGAAACATCTAATATGAAAGTTGGATATATTTTTCCATACCATGTTTCAGATGTAAGAGGAAGATCTCTTGATTTTTCAGGTAAATCATCTAAGTATTTATATTGCCAATTCATAAGTTTGCAATCTATTAAATTCAGCAAAGCCAACAAAACCCAGCATTGATAAGCATTTCTTGTATTAGTTGTTAAGCTTCTGGGGATAGATTTCTTAGCAACTTTATACAATTCTTCTTTGCTTATTTTTGCCATTAGAAAATTTCCATAAAGCATTATGAAAAGTCTTCATTCTTTTCGTTTTAGCTCTATATGATGATAAATGTTCAGAAAAACCGTTCTCAATAATTGAAGATAAGGCATCCGTTAATATGATAGCATTTAACCCATATCGTCTTTTTGTTTCTTCCATAATCTGTTTTAAATTGTCCGCAACTAAAGATGCTTTATAGAAGTCTTCTCTAAAATATTTATTTATCATATCATTTATTAACAGCGAGGTATCCATACAAAACGATTTTTTATTATCTTATAAAGCTTGCGTAAAAGCTAAAAGCTATATCTTTGCCACACTTCTTACTTTATCCCCTTCATTGAGTTTCATTAGCCTGACACCCATTGTGTTTCTCCCCTGCTTTCTTATATCTCTGACTTTTATTCTCTCCATCATTCCCTGTTCACTTGAAAGCAAAATTTCATCATTTTCATCAACTGCCAGCACGCAAACAACTTTTCCGTTTCTCCCAGTGGTTTTGATGGTTATAACACCTTTCGCTCCTCTTTTAGTCAGCCTATACTCGCCTGCTGGCGTTCTCTTTCCATATCCATTTTCTGTTACTGTAAGCAAATCTTTGTCTGCTATTTCTATGGACACAACCTCATCATTATAAAGCCTTATGCCTCTAACACCTGCAGCATTTCTTCCCATTGCCCTGACATCCTTTTCATAGAACATGCAGGCATACCCATTTTTTGTTGAGAGCACTATTTTATCGCCATCTTTTACATGTCTCACTCCAACAATTTCATCTCCTTCTTTAAGGCGGAGAGCAATAATACCATTTTTCCTTATGTTTTTAAAGGAAAGCAATGAAGTTTTCTTTACAATGCCTTTTTTGGTTGCAAAGAAAAGATAACCCTCAGAAAAATCTTCAATTGGCAAAACTTCCATTATTTTATTTGACTGGATGATGTTAACTACTGCCCTTCCTCTTCCATATCTCTCTCCAGCAGGAATTTCATATGCCTTCCTCTGATAAACCTTTCCATCTGATGAAAAGAAAAGGAGCCTATCATGTGTGGAGGAAACGACTATTCTGTAAATTGCATCACCTTCCTTCATTCTCATACCAAGCAAACCTTTGCCTCCTCTTTTCTGCATTCTGTATTCATCCAGTGGCACCCTTTTTATGTAACCTTCAGTAGTCAGAATTATAACAACATCTTCTTCCTGAATTAAATCCTCCAAATTCACTTCTGCTTCCTCTTCCCTTATCTCTGTTCTTCTTTCATCTCCATAACTTTTCTTCAGATATAACAACTCTTCTTTAATTATCCTATCAATTTCTTTTTCTTCAGATAAAATTTTCTTCAACCTTTCTATTTCTTTCTCCTTTTCCTTTCTTTCCTTTTTAAGTTCTTCAAACTCCATGGAAGTTAAAGATTGTAAGCGCATTGATAAAATTTCCTTAGTCTGGCGCTCAGAAAATCCAAATCTTTCTATTAATTTCACAGAAGCTTCTTTGGCATTTCTTGATTTTCTTATAAGCTCGATTACTTCATCAATGTTTTCTAATGCCTTTACAAAACCATCCAAAATATGCTTTCTTTCTTCAGCCTTTCTTAACTCGTAATTGCATCTCCTCTTTACAATATTCCTCCTGTGCCTTATATATTCAGTAATGAGGTCTTTTAAATTCAATAGCCTTGGCACACCATCAACTAGAGCAATGTTGAGAATGCCAAAGGTTATTTCAAGCTGTGTATGCTTGAAAAGCTGATTCTGCACTACTTCTGGCAAAGCATCTCTTTTGAGTTTTATAACAATACGCAATCCCTTCCTATCTGATTCATCTCTCAAATCAGCAATTCCATTGATTACGCCTTTCCTGACCAATTCGGCAATATGCTTTATAAGAGAAGCTTTATTTACCCTATAAGGAAGTTCAGTAACAACTATATATTCTCCCTCAAAATGGGTTTTTGCCCTTACTTTTATCCTTCCATGCCCTGTCTTATAAGCATGTAAAATTGCGCTCCTGCCACATATAATTCCTCCTGTTGGAAAATCTGGTCCTTTGATATAGTTAAAAAGCTCTACTATGCTTATATCTGGATTATCAATCGTTGCAACGATGGCATCGACAACTTCATTTAAATTATGAGGGGGCATATCTGTTGCCATACCAACTGCTATGCCTGTAGAGCCATTGACAAGCAAGTTGGGAAGCAAAGCAGGCAAAACCTCAGGCTCTTTAAGTGTGCCATCAAAGTTATCACGCCATTCAACAGTATCCTTATCTATATCCTTAAGTAATTCCTCACTTATCTTGCTCAGTCTTGCTTCTGTATATCTCATTGCTGCGGGGGCGTCGCCATCTACACTTCCAAAGTTGCCTTGGCCATCGATTAGAGGATAGCGCATTGAAAATGACTGAGCCATTCTTACCAGTGCATCATAAACTGCTGTGTCGCCGTGAGGATGATATTTTCCCAAAACTTCTCCTACAACTCTTGCAGACTTGCGATGGGGCTTATTGTGGCGTAATCCCATTTCGTTCATTGCATGTAAGATTCTGCGATGCACAGGCTTTAAACCATCTCTAACATCTGGCAAAGCCCTGCCAACAATTACACTCATTGAATAATCAAGATATGAAGTCTTCATTTCGTCTTCAATGGGCTTTACAATGATTTTCTCAGATATCAAGATTCACAACCTCCTTTGCATGCCTCTTTATAAATTCTCTCCTTTCCTCAACATTTTTACCCATTAAAATTGTGAAAAGCTCATCTGCTTCAATTGCATCCTCTATTTCCACTTTTTTCAGTATTCTGTTCTTTGGGTTCATTGTAGTCTCCCATAACTGCTCTGGATTCATTTCTCCTAAGCCCTTATAACGTTGCAATGTAGCACCATCTCCTGCTATCTTTTTCATTTCCTCCTCGCTATATGCATAATATTCCTTTCCTCCCTTCCTTATTCTGTATAAAGGTGGCTGGGCAATGTAAATGTAGCCATTTTCTATAAGGGGACGCATATATCTAAAGAAGAAAGTTAGCAAGAGTGTGCGAATATGGGCTCCGTCAACATCTGCATCTGTCATAATGATTATTTTGTTATAATTTGCTTTCCTTATATCAAATTCATCTCCTATTCCTGTGCCAATTGCAGAGATTATGGCACGAATTTCTTCATTTTCAAGAATCTTGTCAAAGCTCGCTTTTTCAACATTCAAAATTTTTCCTTTTAAGGGCAGAATTGCCTGATACTTTCTGTCTCTTCCCTGCTTGGCTGAGCCACCCGCTGAATCGCCTTCTACAATAAAAAGCTCGCACTTTTCTGGCTCATTAGATGTGCAGTCTGCAAGCTTTCCTGGAAGTGAAAGAGATTCAAGATAGCTTTTCTTTCTAACAAGCTCTCTTGCTTTTCTTGCAGCCTCCCTTGCCTTGGCTGCCTGCAGAGCTTTTTCAAGTATGCTCTTAGCTACAGGTGGATTTTCCTCCAAATATAAAAAAAGTTTTTCATATACTACTGTTTCTACAACTCCCTTCACTTCAGAATTTGCAAGCTTTGTTTTAGTTTGCCC
>CAZNGK010000042.1:4436-10475 GCA_964572575.1 uncultured Thermoplasmatales archaeon
CCTTCATATTCAAAAACATCTTCTTTTCCAACCCTCTCATCATAAAGCCTTATTCTGAGTCCCCTGTTCAGAAAAGCTATCTCCTGCAATCTTTTTCTCAATAAATGATAGTCAAAACTCTTGCCTCCAAAAATCTCATCATCTGGCAGAAATCTAACTTTTGTTCCAGTTTCCTTAGCATCGCCAACAATCTTCAGCTCCGTCACAGGTTTGCCCCTCTCATATCTCTGCCTGTAGACTTTCCCGTTTCTTCTGACTTCTACTTCAAGCCATTTTGATAATGCATTTACCACACTTACGCCAACGCCATGCAAACCGCCTGCCACCTTATATGCGCCTTTCTCAAACTTCCCTCCTGCATGGAGCTTTGTCATTACTGTTTCAACGCCAGATATGCCATATTCTTCATGTATTTCAACGGGGATACCTCTGCCATTATCATCTACACTTATGCTTCCATCCTTATATATCACCACATCTATTCTGCTGCAATAGCCTGCAAGTGCTTCATCTACAGAATTGTCTACCACCTCCTCTACCAAATGATGCAATCCTTTCTCATCTGTAGAGCCAATGTACATTGCTGGTCTTTTCCTAACTGCCTCTAAGCCCTCAAGTACTTTAATCTTATCTATTCCGTAATCATCTGTCATGGTTATTTAAAAAACTAATGGAATAGTTTCTTCCCTTCTTTCATCTCTTCCATTTTCTTCCAGCATTCCTCGCAATATAATTTGCCACAAACTGGACACTCATATACCATTCCCTTATATGATGGATCAAGCATGTTCCTTCCGCACACGCCACAGGAAACGTCTTCCTTGTACCTCTCTCTGCAGTCCTTGCATACCAGCACATCAGGAGTTAAAAGATTTCTAATCTTTTCCTTCTTTATTTCATCCTCATTCATTCTAATCCCTACACAATATTAAATCCTGCATATAAATTTTATCATATTGTTGAGGTTGTCGAGCAAAAGCGAAATGATGTTGCTGGGTTTTTTGCAGTTAATCTGCATATGCAGTTTGTCTACCATGCATTTGTCTGCCAATAAAAAACTCTGTCAGATAAATAATTTTGACTATCTTCATTGTAGCATCAGCTCAAAGACAATTGAAGTATCTCAACACATTCATTCTTAATTTTCGTTAAGATAATGGCGTCTTCATTAATTCTCCAATATTTTTTCCTTTTCTCATGAACCTTTGAATCATTTGTTAAATTTTGACCCCAACGAGAAAAAATATTTTTGATATTCAGATTACATTTGTGCTTATCTCTCAATTTGATCCATGGAAAAGCAAACTTTGCACCTGTCCAAAGAAATATTCTTTTAGCCCATATACTGGCTGCTCCCATGCCTGCATTTACTGCTACATAACATCTTACATCCCAGATGCTTTTCATGCAAGGGTAAAGAGGGACATATTTAAAAGATTGAAGAAAGAACTTCCAAAAGTAGACACTTATCTCAGTATGGCAAATAGTGGAGATGCCTACACACCAGAAGAAAAAAAGCTTATGGTAACTAGGAGATGTTTAAAGATAATGAAAGAAAAAAATGTTAGACTGCTTATCATCACAAAGTCTGATCTTGTAACGAGAGACATTGATTTACTTAAGGATATGAAGGTTTCTGTTAGTATGACTATCACCACTCTTGACAATGAAAAGGCGAGAATAATTGAGCCTCATGCTCCATCTCCCTCAAGAAGATTAAAGGCTTTAGAAAAGTTACATGAAGAAGGGATTCCCTTATCAGTAAGAATAGATCCAATAATTCCAGCAATAAATGATGAGGAAATAGAAGAAATTGTGGACGCTATTTCTCCTTTTGTTACTCATATAGTTGCATCTACTATAAAACCAAGGAATGATTCAATGAAAAGGCTGGAAAAAATTTTCGATATATATGAATATGAATGGAAAAGAATTGGGAATTCTTTTTATTTGCCAAAAGAAGAAAGATTTAAAATTTTAAAAAGAGTGGAAGAAGCCTGCAGGAGAAAAAAGATTTCATTTGCAACATGCAGAGAAGGATATAAGTTCAGAGCTAAAAGCTGTGATGGAAGTCATTTAATACCTCGTTGAAGCTTATTAAAAATTTTGTTGCTTTCTCTATTTCCTCAAGCCTTATATACTCATTTTTTGTATGCGAATATTTTAGCTCTCCTGGACCAAAAACAACACATTTTATTCCTTTCTCATTAAATTTCAATGCATCTGTCCAGCTTGGCATTCCATCTAAAACAAAGTTGCCTCCACATTTTTTCATGCTCTTTCTACATATCTTAATAATTTCCTCATCTTTCTCAAGAACGAAACCATTCCATATTTCTCTGAAATTAATTTTCCCATATTCTTTCACTATTTTTTTTATTTCACCAGCAGTTTCATCAGCATCTTGCTCTGCCAGAAGCCTTGCCTCAAGCCTCCCTGTACAAATTGCAGGATTCAAATAATATGGATTCTGACAATTTATCTCCTGAATGGCTACACAGCTATCAAAATATCTCCCTCTCTTCCAGTAATTCATTTTTTTAACTTCAGAGAACATTTTAATTGTTCTTTCTATGACATTTTCATTACAAAATGAGCCATGACTCTCTTCCCCATGAATTTCAAATGAAGCTTCTATATTACCTGCATGATAATGACAAATTTTTAGAGAGGTTGGTTCCATTATTATAGCCATTTCTGGATGATGGTTTCGTAGGTATATCTCAGAACCTGTTGCATCTTCCTCTTCATCGCTTAAAATGGCTATTGAAAAATTTAATTTTCTTGCTTTTTTTAGAAAAAGGAGTAAAGATGCAATACTTGCTTTTGCATCGCTTGCTCCTATGCCGTATACTTTTCCATTTTCCTCTTTCATTTCTACTTCCCTGTCTATTGTATCTGAATGAGTAGCGACAACAATTTTTTCATTTCCATGAACCATAACATTGCATACTTCATCAATCTCTGCTTCATGCCCCATTTTTTTTATTTCATTTAATAAAAATTCTGCAAAATTTTTTTCTTTTTTTGAAAATGACTTAATATTCATGAGCTGTAATAGAACATGCTTTACCTGCATATTTTATAAATCCCCAATATAATTAATTTTTGCCTATGGAATTGAAAATAAGGAAAGCGAAGAAGGAAGACATGGAAAAATTTGTTGAAGTTTACAAGTCTGCTTATATGAAAATAAAAAAGTATTCATATAGAAAAGATAAAATGATTAAATGGTATTATAGATGGCTTCTTAAAAGAGATGAAGATGGAATTTTTGTTGCAGAAGTGGATGGGAAAGTTGTTGGATTTATTGCCTGTGACGCAAACTGGCAGGGTTTCTTTGATGAAAATATAGGCGAGATTCATGAGCTTATTGTAAAAGAAGATTGCAAACATAAAGGCATAGGAAAAATTTTAATAGAAAGAGGAGAGGAATATTTAAAGAAGAAAGGTCACAAAATTATTGAGCTATGGGTGGGAGAAGAAAATCCAGCAAGAGAATTTTATGAAAAATTAGAATATAGAGCAAAAGAAAAATTTGGGGAATGGATAAGAATGATTAAGTTTCTAGACCAATAACTAAAAGAGACAGAGAGAACAACTAATAAATATTGAAAAATACTTTCCATTATGCACTGGAATTTCAGCAGGAAAATGATTGTTTTACTGCTCGCTGTTGCCTTCCTTTTTCCAGTTTATGGATTGAGAGTGGATAATGAAAGCATTAATGAAGATATTGATCCGCTGGTGGATCTTTTTATTTTTGTAGAGATAAAAAGAGTGAGAATGATTGAATGCGACAAAGGAAATGCAACTTTTTTTGCAAAGGTAAGGATTGATGGAATTGAAAATATAAGCAACGAATGGAAAAATGTAATGGATTTCCAGCCTGAATGGATGGCTATACAGAATATTCCAGATGATGTAGCAGATGTTACAATAGAAATAGAATTATGGAAAAAAACTGCACTGAAAGAAATACAATGCGATATAGGAGGCGATGATAAAAAAATCCTTTCCATAGTTTATAATACCAAAACAGGTAGATGGGAGGGAGACGATTTTATAGGAGACATAGATGGATATGGTCATTCCTCAGGAGGAAGTGATGGAAACTATAACGAGGATGACTGCGAGATATGGTTTACAATAAGCCAGAATGATTATGATGGTGATGGGCTGACATATTGGGAAGAGGTAAATGTATATGAAACAAATCCAATGGAAAGCGATACAGGCAAGGATTATGACAATGATGGCATTCCCATAGAATGGGAAGATAAATGGGGATACGATCCATTTAAAGCAGAAGCTCATTCCAGCTTAGACCCAGATAATGACGGACTCTATAACACTGAAGAATGGCTCACAAGCCAGTGGCTATCTGATCCATTTCATAGAGATATTTTTATAGAAGTGGACTGGATGGGAAAGAAAAATATATTGAGTAAGCCTTACAAAATGCCATTTCTATCAAAGCAATATCTCTTTTCGATATTTTCAAAACATTTTATAACGCTTCATATAGATGATGGCTGTATGGGTGGAGGAGAGGAAATACCATATGTCAAAGAACCTAATTTACATAGCATTTATCGTAGATATTTCTTGCATACTATGAAAAATATGTGGAGACAGGGAATCTTTCATTATGCAGTGCTATGTGGAGTGAATCCATGGAAGAAAAATGTTGCGGGGTTTAACTTCAGACGCGATGCATTTACTGTCTGCATTGGAACAATTCGTTTATATCGCTTATCTGAAAATAAGCGAACCATTGCAACTGCAAGCCTTTTCATGCATGAGCTTGGTCATCAACTTGGATTATTCTGGGATGACTTTCATGGCATAGATAATGAAAGCTGTGATTTTCCATGGAGAGAGGGATGGTGGGTTTATGCCAACTATAAAAGCTGCATGAATTATCGCTATGCCTGGCATCTCATTGACTATTCAGATGGCTCACATGGCGAAAATGACTATAACGACTGGGGAAATCTGAATTTCTATCATTTTAAGGAGAGGTGATTAATTCTTTTTTTCTGGTTATTAACCCTTTTTCTTATACCTTTTAGTTTATGGTGTTCCAGTCCATTAAACATTATAGATTTGAAGAATATATATGGTAGAGGGATATCAAGGTATTTGGATAAATGTGTTGACATTTTTCATGAAGGTATTGAGCATTCTTTTCCATCTTGGCAACTTTTACTGTGAACATATTTTACATGTGATTTGTGCAACAGTTTCAAATAATTTAACAACATGAACATTACACAAATCATAACTTTTTTATGATTAGAGCATATATATATTTATGAAAAAAGTTGTAGAAAACTTACTTAATTTTTTAAAGGAAGAAACGGAAAAACACCTTACAGGAAAAAATGGAAATCCATATAATTTTCTAATGGAAGCAGATTTACAGGCATTTTTATATGGTAAAATTTCAGAATATATTAAGAACATGGAGATCGAAAAATATTTTGAAGATGATAAAGGTGAAGAACCAATAGAAATTTATGTTGTGCATTGCGAGTATCCAAGACATGTTTATAAAGAAGATAAAAGTGGTTTATTGTGTAATGCAGGAAGGCACGACATAGTAATATTAAGAGAACCATATGATGGAGAATGGAAATATGTGGGCAGAGACGTGAATAGATATCCTGTAAAAGTGGCTTTTGAATTGAAATTGGTTTGGAGTAGAAGGAAAGTTATTTCTGATATAGAAGGAGATTTAATAGTGTTTGGATGGGATGATAAGAAAAGAAAATTTCTACCGAATAAAGAGAGAAAATACCCAAAATTTGGAGTGATATTTTTTGTTAATTTAATAGAAAGAAAGATGAAATATGATTTAAGAGGAGAGTTAGAAAAAATCCTTAATAAAAAAGAGAAAATACCAACAAAAATATTCATTGTTTATATTGAAGTTGATAGATACAATAAGGTAATCACCAACTCATTTATAGTAAAAGGTTAGTGCTGTGTTGAATAAATCGTAAATTTTTATTTTCTGGCACTATTTCCTAGCTG
>CAZNGK010000043.1:0-10397 GCA_964572575.1 uncultured Thermoplasmatales archaeon
ATTACTTGATTTTTATGACGAATATGGTCTTGTTATGCTAAACAGCAACAGAGCACGAATATATGAAATTTCTGGAGGAAAAATAGGTTACGAAAAGAGGATTGCCGAACATGTGCTTAACAGGCATAAAAAAGGAGGGTGGTCACAGGCAAGATTTCAGAGAATAAGAAAAGGGGAGATAAAACATTTTTTGAAAAAAGTGGCTGAAGATATGGAGAAATTGGATGTTAAATATATTGTTTTGGCTGGACCAGGAGAAACAAAAAAATGGCTTCTTGATTATCTTTCAAAAAATGTTAAAGAAAAAATAATATCAACACTTGATGCAAAATTTGGGGAAGATGTTATTTCTCAATCTGAAGAAGCAATAGAAGATGAAAGGATGATTGAGAAAAAATACATTCTTCAAAGTTTGGTAGAAGAGGTTTTAAAAAACGGACTTGCTGTCAGTGGAATAGAGGAATCCATTAAAGCAATAAAAAATGGACAAATGGAAATAGTTTTGATTAAAGATGGCTTAGCAATAAAAGGATGGAAATGCGAGAAATGCCAGATTTTTGATGCTGGAAGCATTGAGACATGCCCACATTGTGGAAGTAAAACAACGAGTGTTGATGTAATAGAAGAAATTGTTGAACTTGCTGAGAGAATGGACACCCATATAGAATTCATAGATGATGAAATTCTTGATAAACTTGGAGGAGTTGCAGGTTTTTTAAGATATAAATAAAATTTTTATTTTTCTTTATATTTCCAAATCATGAAAATAAAATGGCTTGGTCATTCATGTTTTATAATAGAAGGAAATGATAAAATAATAATAGACCCATACATTACAGGAAATCCAGTATGTCCAGAAAGTGTAGAAAGCATAGATGTGGACATAATAGCTTTAACACATGCTCATGGAGACCATTTTGGAGATACAATAAAAATTGGTAAAGAACGAAGAGCAAAATTGGTTGCTATATATGAAATTGTTGAATATGCCTCAAAACATGGCATTGAGGGAGAAGCAATAAATATGGGTGGTGGAGTAAGAATCGGAAATACAGAAATAATCATGGTTCCCGCATTTCATTCATCTGGCTTTACTTCTGCAGACTTCAAATTTTGTGGAGCTGCACCAGCTGGGCTGATAATAAAATCTGGAAAAACTATCTATCATGCTGGCGATACCAGCCTTTTCTCAGATATGAAACTCATCGGCGAGCTATATAAACCAGATGTTGCCCTTCTTCCAATTGGCGGTCGCTATACCATGGATGCAAGGCAGGCAGCTATGGCAGCCGAATGGATTAACGCAAAAATAACAATTCCAATGCATTACAATACATGGGAGGTAATAAAACAGGATGCAAACGAATTCAAAAAAATGGCAGAAGAAAGAGGAGCAAATGTTGTTATTTTAAATCCTGGTGAGGAGATAGAAATTTAGATATCACTTCCATACAATCATTTAAAACTTTTTCTTTTTCCCTGCTTGCATCAATAATAACAAATCTCTTTTCCTTTTTTGCCAGCTCAATATAGTTCTCCTGAACTTTTTCCAGAAATTCTTTTTTTTCATAAATGATTTTTTTTCTATTCGCAATTCTTTTTATAGCCTGCTCAACAGGAAGAACAAAAAGGATTGTTAAATCTGGCTTCAAAATGAATGGTTTTTGCACATCTTCAATCCATTTTGATGGATTCTTCATCGCTTTTTTCAAAGCTTCTTTTTGATAAGCATATGTAGAATCGAGATAACGATCACATAGAACTATTTTTCCTTGCCTCAGCCATTCTTTAATTTTTTTTATATGCTCATTTCTATCTGCCATGAAGAGCAAAGCAACTGTTATGGCATCTTTTCCTTCTTCAATGGCTTTTTTAACACTATTTCCAATCCATGTATCAGTTGGTTCTGCTGTGATAACAACATTTTCTAACTTTTTAGCAAGCATGTTGATTATGGTTGTCTTTCCTGAACCATCAATTCCTTCAAATGTAATGAATGAACCTCTCATTAAAGAAATAGTTTCCATGCTTTATAATTCTTTATAATTTCTCGTTACATGATACAGTCTTTGTATAATCGTTATTCCTGCAAGCAATGAAATCAAAATCAAACCATAAAAAAGTTGATGAACAATGAATGCAACTATAAAAATGAAAAGACGATAAGCCCTTTTCCCAACACCAATGCTTTTCAATTCTTTATGCCATGCAGCAGAATAGCTGACAAGATATGAAAGGATGAGCGTGATAAAACATACAGCCATTAAATGACTATATGAAATTGCAAGAAAGAGATATAACATTCCCTCAACAATTCGATCAGCAAAAGCATCATAAAAAGCACCAAATTTTGTTTTTGCGTCCTCGTTCTCGGCGATGGCGCCGTCGAGAGCGTCGAGAAAGGCGACAATAATAAAGAGAGAGATGAAAAGCTCTTCCTCACCTTTTATTAAAAAATAGGAGGTCGGCACCATGAGGATAAGAGAGGTAGAGGTAACCACATTTGGATTAACGCCGTGTCTTATAAGAAAAGAGGTAAATGGCTTAATACTTTTATGAAACCTCCCCCTCAGTTGAGTCAATTGCATGACATTAAATGCAAATTTTAAATAAAAAGTTATTTAGCACGATTATATTTCCTCTATGGAAATTGGAGAGGGCACATATATAGCAAAAAGTGCAAGAATTATAGGAAATGTTAAGATTGGGAAAAATTGCAGTGTGTGGGAAAATGCTGTTATAAGAGCTGATTTAAATAGAATTGAGATTGGAGATGGAAGCAACGTGCAGGATTGCTGTGTTTTACATGTTTCATCCGAGCAGGAAGTAAAAATCGGGAAAAACGTTTCAATAGGGCATGGAGCAATTGTGCACGGCGCCGTTATAGAAGATGATTGTATAATTGGAATAAATTCAACAATCCTGGACGGAAGTCACATCGGAAAAGGAAGCATAGTGGCTGCCAATGCAATTGTCCCACCTGATACAAAAATACCACCTAATAGCTTGGTCGCAGGAGTTCCTGCAAGAATAATAAAAAAAGATGAAAAACTTATAGAAATTGCTAAGAAAAATGCAGAAATTTACAGAAACTTGGTAAAAAAATATTTAAACCACGAGTTCTAACCCACCCCCCTTTATTTCCACTGGAAAGTTTATATGCATGTATGTTATAAAATTGTGCGTGGAATAGTAATTTCAAAAAATAATGATGTAAAGGAAATTATTGCACTGGCAAATTCTCTGGGATTTGAGATAGTGCAAACATTCATTCAGAAAAGAGAGAATACCACCCCATATTATATTGGGACAGGGAAGCTAAAAGAAATAAAAAATTTCGTTGATGAAAATGAAATAGAAATTGCTTTCATTAATGATGAGTTAAAACCCTCGCAATGGTATAATCTGGAAAATTTTCTAAAGATAAAGGTATATGATAGAATCCGTCTCATTCTGGAAGTATTCGCAGATAGAGCCAACAGGAAGGAAGCAAAACTTCAGGTGAAGCTTGCTAAATTGAGATATGAAAAACCCTTTGTAAGAGAATTGATACATCGACTAAAAGAAAAAGAACGCCCGGGTTTCCTCGCAGGCGGCGAATATCTGGTGGCAGACTATTATGAGATGATAAAGAAGCAAATGAAAAAGATAAAAGAAGAACTAACAAAAATTGAAATGGAAAGAAAAATAAGGAGGAAGGATAGAAGGGAGAGAGGCTTTTATTTGGTGTCAATTGCAGGATATACAAATGCTGGAAAAAGCAGCCTGTTGCAGTTGCTCACTGGAGAAAATGTTCTGGTTGAAGAGCGTCTTTTCTCAACCCTCTCCACCACAACAAGTAAAATAAAAGATTTCAAAAAATATAAGCCTGTTCTGCTTACCGATACTGTGGGATTCATAAAAGACCTTCCTCACTGGCTGATAGATGCATTTCACTCAACCTTGGAGGAAATAGAGCTTGCAGATGTTGTCATTCTTTTAATAGATGCAAGTGATGAAATTGAAGAATTGAAAAAGAAAACCATAACTTCCATTAAAGAATTGAAGAAAATGGAAAAACATCCTGAAACAATAATTGCTTTGAATAAAATAGATTTGATATCGAAAGAAGAATTAAAGGAAAAGAAAAATGTGATTAAAGAGATGACTGGCAAAGAATGCATTGCTATTTCTGTAAAAAATAGAGAGAATATAGGTGAGCTGATTGAAAAAATTTATGATACTCTTCCATCTGAAGTAGAAATGGAAATATATATTCCAAACTATAACCATGAATTAATAGCATGGATATATGAGAGGGCTGATGTTAAAGAAATGGAAAGTGGCAAAAAAATAAAAATGAAGGTGAGATGTAGTGAAAGAATTGCGAAAATGGTGGAGGGGAAATGCAAGAAAGCTGGAGGAGAGGTGAAACTGAATGGAAGAGAGAATTAAGAAAGATATTGAGCTGTTTGAAAAAAATATAACCAAGGTAAAAAATAAAAGAATTAAGGATATGGCAACTCGTTATTATGAAGATGCTAAATATTATTTTGAGCAGGGAGATTTATTCACATCGTTTGGTTGCATCAATTATGCTCATGGTTTGATTGATTCCATTTTAAATAGAAAAACAAAAATAGTTGAAATCATGGGCTGTGCTGGAAGTGGAAAAACAAGCATTTTAGAATTGGTTATTGATGAAATGAAATTGGATTATGAATTAGCTGCAATTATAGCAAATTTTGTTGGAAATGAAGATTGCAAGAGAATTGAAAAACATGGAATAAAAACAATATGCATAAACACAGGAAATAAATGTTTGAATGATGAAATGATAGAAAATGCTATTAATGAAATTGATGATGAAATGGACTATATATTTGTGGAACATATTGGCGCATTAACCTGCTCTTTTGCAGATTTGATGAATAAAAAAATTGTTATAGTGAATCCACTACATAAAAATACCATTTCAAAATTTCCACTAATATTTCAGACTGCAGATATAATTGTGATAACAGAAAGAGACGAAGAAATTGAAAACGAGATAAAAAAATTGACAGGGGCAGAAATATTATATATAAATTTGGAAAGTGGTGAAGGTATAGAAAGGCTTGTAGAATGGATAAAGAAATAGTTTTAATAGGTGTGGGTCACATTTTTGATATCGGAACAAAAATAAAAAACATCATTTCACAGGAGGCGCCGCAGGCCATTGCCATCGAGCTTGATAGGCGGAGGCTACAGGCATTATTAAATCCGGTCAAAAAGAAAGGATTGAATATATATTCTCTACTTTCCCTGAGCCAAGCAATGATGGCGAAAAAATTTGGTGTTATGGCAGGAAATGAAATGTTAGCTGCCATAGAATTTGCAAAAGAAAAGGATATGCCATTATATTACATTGATATGGATTCATATGTTGTAATAAACAAATTATGGAGAAAAATAAAATTTAAAGATAAATTAAAAATAATTCTCTCTGCCTTCGTTTCTCTCTTTTTGTCTAAGAAAAAAATAGAAAAAGAGTTGGACAAGCTTGAGAACAATGGAATTATAGAAGAAATGGAAAAATATTTCCCAGAATTAAAAAAAATATTGGTGGATGAGAGAAATGAATATATGGTAAGAAATCTTCTCAGGATTATTAAAGAGTATGATAAAATTGTTGCAGTTGTTGGAGAGGGTCACATCAATGGAATGGAAAATCTATTGAAAGATTATGTAAAAGTGAAATGTATACATCTGAAGGATTATTTGGATTTAAATAAATAGAATTAAATGAACTTCAACATTTCTGCAAATAATCTGTCCATTCCTTGATTTTTAGATACTATAACAAAATTTTCCATCGGAACAGCAAAGTAATCACCATATTCTTCTCCAATCTCTCTTACTTTTAATACAGGTATCCAGTACCATATATTGAAATGGTTTCTTTCGTTGGAAAATACATACCATATATTAAGCCTGTATTTCTCTTGCATTTTACAATATTTTAGAGTTTCCTCTCTATTTATCTGAAATTCAGCATATTTTCTTGCTGGTTCCTTGTATTCTACATCAGTTAGAATAAAGCCTATATTTGGAATCAAAATCATGAAGTCGGGTCTTTTAACTTTATCTTTTTTGAATGCTATAGCAAAAGTATCGGGCTCCTGATGAATATACCAAAAAGGAATTTTATTTTCATTTAACCAATCTTTGAATTTAGATTCTGCTAATCTTTCCTTATCTTTTATATCCACAATACTAAAATATTTACTTTTTTATAAATTATCATACTGCTGTTGTAGAACAATGGGATTGAGATTTAAAATTATTTTCTCTATGTGAGAATTATGTTTATAAGCTATGGAATAAACATAATCTCATTTACCATATTTTTCTTTTAACTTTTGAGAATGTTGTTTTATCATTATTTTACAGCAAACCATCTCTTCATATTTTTTCCAATTATATTTTCTATTTGCTCTAAGCTTTTTATTGGTCTCTTTTTTATAATTTCCGCAGCTTTTTTGCTGCCAATCTTTGGAATATTTTTTAATTGAGTATAAGTTGCATTATTAATATTAAAAGGAAATTCAATTGCAGATACACTCCTAAATCCATAATCATAAACTTTTACATCAACAAATCTATTTATTTCTGTTTTATATGGAAGGTAAATTAAAATAGGATAGGTTCCAATTTGTCTTCCATAGGTAGCATTGCCTTTATTTAATTCAAGATAAACATTTCTTAAAATACTTCCATAGGGCAACATTTTTTGAAGCATTGGTTTATTTATTTCTTCATTTATTTTCTTTTTGAATTTTCTGAATTCTGTTTTATTTATTTTTATTCCATTTCCCTTCAAATTTACAACTTGCCTTACATTTATTCTCCTTAAAAGTAAATTTTTTTCCATAACTTCTTTCAAAAATTTATAGTTTTTAATATATGTTTCCTTACTTTCCCCTTTTAACCCGAAAAGTATGTTTATTCCTGGTAGCAAATATGGCATTCCATTATATCCCTTTTCATTTCCTGCCTCATTCAATATTTTAATTGCCTTCATCACCTGCCATGGTTCTGCATTTAAGTTATTTTCTTTTATTACTTTTTCATCAGCGCTTTCCATACCAAATGCAGCCACATTTCCTGGTGTGGAGTATTTTTTCAGAAGCTCAGCAATTTTTATGGCATGCTCTTCCCATTCCGCTATAACAGCAGGATTTGCATTATCTATATGGAGAATAGATGGTTTTAATTTATAAATTCCTTCAAGCAATCTTTTTATAGCGTCTACATTTGGCATTGGCGTCTCGCTCTTTCCAATACCCTTCGCTTTATATGAAAAAAAGCATGATTGGCAACCAAGCCTAAAATTTTTAACACCATGTTTCATCAATTCTTTTATTTCCATTAAAATTTCTTTCTCACTTCTCATAACAGGCTTGCCAAAAGAAGGCTCCATACAAAAACTACATCCTCCATTAAACCATCTTATACATCCTCGATATGTTTCAATCTCTGCGATTAATGGCTCGGGAAAATCAGGATGCTGAGAAACAACCTCACTTCCTAAAATAGCCCATTTTTGCCATTCTGCTCTTTTCCGCCGTCTCTGATTTAGCTCATTATTCAAAAAATCATAAATAAATGCATCGCCATCTAAAATGGCAACATAGTCGAAAAATCCATCAACTTTAACCAATTTTTTTCCGCCCCCTTGCCCTATGCCAAAGGCGGCAGCGCTGCCCGCCAGTATTTTAATTCCTTTGAAAAGATGGGTTATCTCTTTCATTTCATTAAGAGATACGGGCATAGCTCGCAGATATCTTCCAGGAACAATCGCCCCAGCTACGAGAATAAGAATATTTCCCTTGATTTGTCGCCCATTCCTCCATTCTTCTATTGTCATATATTCATATTCATGCCCTGCATCTTTAATTGCTCCAGCTATGTAGCGAACATAAGGGGAAATATATGGGGGGACACCAAAACAAGATGGTTCATCAACAAAGCCATCAAGGATTGTAACACGCACAATTTTATAACATACATGCATATAAACTTTCCAGTGGAAATAAAGGGGGGTGGGTTAGAATGTCATTACACTTGCCATCAAATTACGCATGTTGACAACAATAGCTTTGGCAGGATCAGGCATAAAATTCATCATTTTTTGATACTCTGTCTGGGATTGCCATGCAGATGCATTGATTAATAAAACACCTCTATAATTTTCTACAGCAGTTGTATGAACATGTCCCGTTACAAAAATATCTGGAATCATGTCTATAACCAGATAATCCTCTTTTTCTGGGGCTATTGAAGTTATATTGCCATACATTGGAGCAAGATGTCGCCTTTTGAGCATTTCCCTCATGATTTTCGTTGGCTCATTCTGATTCAAGCCGGGCAAAGTTGTTGCAAAATCCTGTATTGATTGCCCATGATATGCAAGGACTACAATACCATCCAACTTCATATAGCATGGATTTCCAATGAAAGTGACATTACCATTGAACAAATCTCTTATTTCTTTTTCGAAAGCGGGCTGGGGCAGAGGGGGGCGGACGGCATCGTGGTTGCCAGGCTGAAGTATTACGTGGATATGGCTTGGAATGGCTTCTATCTTTTTTGCTACCTCTTCATATTGTTCATATAAGTCTTCTATAGCAAGATCCTGTTCCTGCTTTGGATATACTCCAACTCCTTCTATTATATCTCCTGCTATGACAATATATTTTACTTTTTTAGCCACTTCTCTCTGCCTTTCATTCCCAACTTTTCCATCAAGCCATTTTATGAATTTCTCCCATTTCCTATCTAAAAAGCTTTTACTTCCAACATGGGTATCAGATGTAAAAACAATATATCCATCTGTTCCTCCATTCTTTTTTTTCATAACAGGTATTTCCGGTCTTATAACATTTCTTGCAATAAGCAAATCATTCTTTCTTTTTCCCACTATTCCTATTACTTCATCATTTACAACAGCAGAGTCAACATCTTTTGGAATAAAAACAGGAAACCATGCTTCTTCATCTTCAATCTCTGCTATATATCCATTCCTCACACTTCTTACATCTCTCACAATTCCAATTACAGCCACTTCTTCATATCTGCCAATTCTTTTTATTGGAACAGCACTTCTCATTTCATGCCTTTTTTTAATAAGAGAAGCAATTTTTTCATATCTGTCTTTAAAGACATTTAAAAAGCCATCCAGCCCGCCAGCTTCCATTTTATTTGTAACATCCTTCAATATTTCAAATCCCTCGACTTTTATTATCAGCTCTTCCTTTCTTTCTTTTTTTGGCTTTTCTAATAAGCTTTTAATCATGTTAAGAGATAGAACCAAAGGTTTTTCTTTAAGTCCTTCAAATATATCCATCACATTCTCTCCACTATTTATAATGTAATCAACAGCTTCCGGTTCGACAAGTATGCCATGCTGTTGGAAGAATGAAATTATTGTTTCTCTATCCATTTTAGCCAGCACAGACATGCCACCAAGTGGATGCATGAACCAAACCCTGATTTATCCCAGCCTTTTCCTCGGCTCCGCACCCCCTCAAGCACCGATGGTTCCTGGGTGGGCCGCTCCCTTCCGGGCCTAACCCTTTGACCAGGATAAAGACTGGCGTAACAGCCCTCCAGCCGCCCGCCAGCCACCCTCGGTCCTGAGGGACGGAGCATCATTGTCCAAGGCTGGATCAAGGCTTAGTTCATGCATCGCCTCGGCGGCTTCGGCTCCGGCTAAGGCGATTTCCGGTTACAGGGGACGCCTAACCCCCCAGCCTAGTCTGTGCCTTTAGCCAATCTAAAAAATAAGCAGAGTTAATAAACTTATGGCTTTTTGGTTAGCAGGAACTGACATCTAAACATTCTGAAAAGAATATATATTAATGTAGCTGTTTGAAATGCAACATCTCTTGCCATGTGCCATAGAAAATCGCCATATTTATTTATATCTGGTAATCCTCGGTAGTATCCTGCCCAAAAAGCATCTTTTGCAAGATATATGGTGGCAATAACAAATATTGCAATTGTTATCACATCAACATAAAAAAGCCATCTTGCCCATTCTTTTTCCATGAAGAAAGATTGCAAATGAATATAAAAGCTTATGTATTTTTATTTGTGATTGTCACAGCTGCCATTATATTCAAAGGAGAAAAAATATTGATTGCCAAACGCCACCATTACTGGGAATTTCCGGGTGGAAGGCTTGAAGAAGATGAAAGCACGGAAGATTGTATTGTTAGAGAAATAAAAGAAGAATTGCACCTCGATATCATTCCAGTCAAAAAGTTTTGCATTGAAAAAGACAATGAAATAGAATTGCATGTTTTTATTGCAAAATATGCAGGTGGGGAGCTAAAATTGAACTTCCATCAGGCTGCAAAATGGGTTAAAATAGG
>CAZNGK010000044.1:0-10268 GCA_964572575.1 uncultured Thermoplasmatales archaeon
CCATTATCACTCCATGAATGATTTATTATCGTTGTATTTACAGATTCATCATATATGCCGTCATTATCCCAGTCCCATTCATATAACGTAATGTGTCCATCTACATCATAACTCGATGAAGCATTGAATGTAATGATATCTTGCGTAGTTGGTGATGCTGGGTAATAAACAAAATTTGCAGAAGGAGGAATATTGAACACTGTCACATATTTTTGAATACTTGCAATAGCCCCGTCATTATCTCTCACAGTTAGATTTACAGTATAATTACCATTATTTGTATATTGATGGCTAGGATTTTGTTCATAGCTTATATTCCCATCCCCAAAGTTCCATGTCCAATTAACGATGGAACCATCTAAGTCATATGATAAATCTGTAAATTGAATTGTATCTTGTATTGTGGCATTTGATGGCGCATAACTGAAATTTGCTACAGGGAAATATGTAACTGTGAAATTATAAATAGAAGATAAAATCGAATTATTGGATACATCATTGGCCCATATTGAAAAATTGTAGTCAGATGAATCAAGAAATTCATTTATGTAAAAGAGATTTCCTGATCTAAGCATACTTTTGTTTATGTATGTGGTGCCATTTGTTATGTTAATCATTGCAGATGCCACATCTCTGTTGTCATATATATAGCATGAAATATTTATTATTCCAGGCTGTGAAATTTGCGGAAAAGTTACATTGGTTATTGATGGAGGAAGTGTGTCTATAATTTCAAAGGAATAATTTGCAGAAAAGTTGGAATAACCGTTTATGTCCACGGTGTAAATGTAAAATTCATGCCACCCCATTTCAAAAGTTGAGTTGCAATAATAGATACCATTTCCTTTATCATCTGTAATTCCTGTCATGCTAATGTTTGTATTATTAAACACCACTCTCACTTCCCCAACGGCAACATTATCATATACATAACATGATATGTTCACTGGATATCCATATTGCTGAACATCTGGATTTATGCTTATATTTCTGATGTGTGGTGGCTCCGGCGGCTTGATTATAGTGAAATTTTGGATGGAAGAGACGTTAGCGTTCCCGCTTTTATCTGATGTCCATATGTAATAGAAATGCTCTCCCTGCTGGTCACAATAGATGCGATAATAGTATTTACTGCCATTTACCATGCTATCATTAATAAAAGTTCCATTTGGGAATGTAATGTTGATTCTCGCCACCGCCACCGCAACGTCATCATATATATTGCATGATATGTTTACGTATTCATTTATCTCCTGTGGATTTGGATACGCACTCAAGTTTAATATTCTCGGAGGTCTGACATCTTCTATGGTTACCTGCTTTGTCATGTTATCTGTATCGTAATCATCATCCCATACTGTAAGAGTAATGTTAAATGTGCCATCTTTACTATATGAATATGTGATTTGCTGAATTTTATCTCTCGCATCTTTTATTATTGTTCCATCCCCAAAATCCCATTCTATTTCTCTGATATCTCCATCTAAATCATATGATAAGTCAGAGAATAAAATTGGCTCACCAACTGTAAAATTTCCAGAAAATGTAAAATTTGCCACAGGAGGCACATTTGCTACATATATATCCTTCTCAATAGTGTCCCAGGCACCATCATTGTCGAACACTGTCAGCTTTGCTTTATGAGGTTTATCAGGAGAAGGACTATTTTCATCAAATTTATATGTGACTGTTTCTCCATATAATGTATCTAATAGTTCATATCCCGTGTTTCTCCATATATAAAGCTCCCATGTATAGTTTACAATTGAACCATTATCTGGGTCATAACTTGAGCTTGCATTAAATGTAACATTATCCAAATCAGTTGGATTCGTTGGAGTGTAACTGAAATTTGCATGTGGCTTATAAGCTATGACAAACTTCTTCAAATCTGTTTTCTCAGAATTATTGCTTGTATCATTTGCCCATACATAGTAATAATATACGCCTTTAACGTTGAATGTGCTGTTAAAATAATATGAATCTGTAGAATCTATTCTATTTAAACTTTCGTTTATATATCCTCCATTAGGTACTGTTATGTTAATGTAAGTGCAGTTTACTTCAACGTTATCTATTATTGTACAAGTTATGTTTACACTTCCATTTGGAACTTGAATCTGGGGATTTGCATGCAAATTTATAATATCTGGAGGGAAAATATCAACACCAGTATAATTTTCCATTAAAGGATAATGATCTTTCACATCTCCATATATAACATAAGGTGTGTCTCCAATGCCATCGCCATCGGCATCACTTCCAGCATATTTATCCCAGTAATTTCCAACATGTTCATAGTCCCAGTAATTTGAATAGCCTTCATCTATTGCATCAACACTATTTTCAAAGAAGTTATTGTAACGTATGATGTTATAGCTTGTTTGATCTCCAAATCTAATGGCATTAATGTTATTCGAAAATATGTTCTCCTCCATTCTGTTATTCTTTCCAGAGTTTGAATAAACTCCATATGTGTTTTTTGATAAGATATTTCTAATGATAAGATTACCGTTAGACCATATTATTCCAACTCCTGCATAATTTTCAGAAATGTTGCAATTTTTTATGATACAATTTCTTGCTGCGTGCAATTTTATGCCATAATAATTGTCACCGCTATATATAATGGATAAATCCATTATTGTTACATTATCACAATCAATAATGGTTATAACGTCTCCATTGAAAGAGCCATTTATAATTGCTTTTTTACTCTGTCCTCTCAAAGTTATTGATTTTGTAATATTTATGTTTTCCTTATACTCCCCATTATATACATATATAACATCACCATCATTTGCAGCATTTATCGCTTCCTGTATACTTGTAAAATTACCTCCTCCATCATCATCTACATAAATAATAGTTGAAGACACAATATTGCTCTCCAGGCTAATGAAGAAGAATGTAAAGTATGAACTAATTAAAATTAGGGATATAAGGGTTGAATATTTCTTACGAAGTTTTCTTTGACACTTCACCATCTTTTTGGATCCATAAGGGGAT
Source organism: uncultured Thermoplasmatales archaeon (assembly GCA_964572575.1). Lineage (GTDB taxonomy): Archaea > Thermoplasmatota > E2 > UBA202 > JdFR-43 > VBQI01. The sequence continues at coordinate 3,010 of CAZNGK010000044.1, forward strand.
ATTGATCTACATTTCCTGCTTCCGAAGGTGCCATTGTATATGGGGTATCACCTACTCCATCTGGTGTGCCTTCCGGTCCTGTTAAATCTGTTCCATTATAATCACTCCAATAATTACCTCCAGAGCCTTTCTTTGTGATATTATCATATGAATATTGTGTGTTCCATTGATTTCCTCCCACATCATAGGCCTGACGATTCATGTACAGAGTGTTGTTTATGAAATTATTGCTGTAGAACAGATTATTGCTACAGTCTGAAGCGGCTACAAATACACCACAAACTGTGTTGGTGGTTATATTGTTTTCAAATATTGTGTTACTATTTGATGAATCAGTCATATATATGCCATGGGAATTATTCCATATTATGTTATGTTTAATATAATTGTTACTGGAGGAATTTATGAAGATCCCTGCCTGAGTATTATTCCATATGGAATTATCTTGTATCGGGAAAGAATCTCCCTGTGAAGATTGAATTATATACATTCCACTTCCTCCATTGAAGGATATATTGTTTGCTTGTATGTTATTATTATCAGAAAGGTATGTATACAGACCATGGAGAGTATTATTATGAACTCCATTTCCCTGTATGGTGTTGCTATCTGAAGAATTTAGACAGACTCCATTTATGCCATTTGCATATATAGTATTCTGCTGAATAGAGTTTATATTTGACTGATATAGCATCACTCCATTTTTACCATTATTGTAAATTTCATTCCCTATGACCTCATTATTACCTGCTGTGGCAGTTCTTGAATTTTCTAGATATATGCCATGATTGCTGTTTCCATATATCTCATTTTCAGATATTACGTTTCCAGAGCCTCCAGCAGATGATAGATGAATGCCGTTAGTGTTACCATATATTCTGTTATCAGTTAGGGTATTTTCATCTGAGGAATAGAGCATTATGCCATCATCATCGTTAAGATAAATCTCGTTATCTGTTACGGTGTTCATGTCCGAAGAAGAAAGATAAATTCCATTTTCATTATTTTCAAACAGCGTATTATTTAAAATATCGTTTATGTTGCTGTATTCCAGATGTATTCCATCCTTGCTTTCATTAACTGTATTGTTTAATATATCATTTTCTGATGAGTATGAAAATAGAGCAATGCCATGTTCTGATATGTGATGAATGGTGTTATTGAATATCGTATTATAGTGAGCCCTGTAAAGATATATGCCATATGAGTTATTGTAAACTGTATTGTTAGAAATAATGTTTTCATCAGAGGATGAAAAGAGCTTTACTCCTTCTCCATTATTTGAATGGATGTTATTCTCATCTATTTCATTTCCATTTGATGAATATATAAGGATTCCACTTCCATTGTTTAGCATAATTGTATTATTTATAATTTTATTTTCTCCAGAAAATCCAGACATGGAATAGTAAAGATACATTCCTCCCAATCTATTAGACATTATATCGTTCCTCGTTATTGTGTTGTTCTCTGAAGAATAAATATATATTCCATATGAATTATTTTGAATAGTACAGAAATATACTAAATTATTATTTGAAGACGATAAAAAGTTTATGCCATTATATGTGCTATTGCAAATAGCGTTAATCTGGAATATATTGCTAGTGGACGAAGCAGAGTATATTCCATATCCATTATTCTCCATTGTATTGTAAAGAATACCATTATTGCTGGAATTTTGCAAATTTATGCCATACTGGTTGAAAGATAATGTATTTCCCCTTATAGTATTTGAATGAGAATAGTCATCAATGTATATGCCGCCACCATTATTTTCTGAAATTGTATTGTTAAGAATTATGTTGCTATTTGAAATCTCGAGATATATTCCATGCAAGTTATTTTCTATTGTATTTTCTTGTATTGTGTTCCTGTTAGTTGAAGATATTAGATGTATACCTTCTCCTGAATTGTTGTATATAGAATTATTGTATATATTGCTCTGTTCCAAAGCCTCTAAATATATTCCTCCTCCTGCACCGTTATCATGGATGGAGTTGTCTCTTATCGTAGATAAGCTGGCTTTGTATAGATATATTCCTCCTGTATTAGAATATAATTCATTTCCTACTATATTGTTTCCTAAGCTCCAGCTTCCATATACGCCATACATGGTATTGTAAATATCATTATTTTGAATGGTATTATTATGGGAGTTTGACAGATATACCCCCATTTTTGATACATCATGTATTGTGCAGTTCACAATTCTGCATCTTGCAGAATTTTCAATATAAACACCATTCTCGGCGCTATTGCCTTCAATAACAAAGCCATCTATTCTTGCCCAATCACTTTCCACTTTAACAACATATGATCCACTTGCCCTAATAGTCGGATTATCTATTCCTATTAGATCTATTGCTTTGTCTACAATGACATTTTCATTATATATCTGTCCATCTGTTCCAATAACATATACTCTTCCTCCAGGAGGAACAGCATTTATACCTGCCTGAATAGAATCAACATGGTCCGGCTGGTCAAGCCATCCCTCTGGCGGGTCATTATTTACCCATACTTCTGTTACATATCCTGCTCCTTCTGCCAGCCAGGCAAGAACATTTCTTAGGTAGTTGGTTCTGCTTTCATGGGTTATCTCATCTGCATTCAAATCAAAGCCAAGTATTATACTCCTGTTTCTACCACGTGTAGCATCTATGGCATAGTAACCAGCAGGCACACCCTGTTGAGTTGCAGTCAATACCACATCATCAAGATAATAACCATCGTATCTGACACTTGAATCACTATCCAAAAGCCATCGTATACGAATGCTTTTTCCTGCATATGAGGATAGATCATATGATTTGTGTGTCCAGCTCTGTTGGTTTCCTGTGAAAGAAGCTATTGTGTGCCATGTCCATGTATCATCATCATATATCTGAAGATATACATAATCATAGCCATCTTCTATTTCATACCAGTCATAAAATTCAAGCGTAATATTTGTATAACCATCTAAATCGATCCAATCTGTCCTTACATAACAGTGAGCATCATTATTATATCTATAATCTGAGCCACTCATATCAGTTCCATAACATCTACTTCCACTATGGGCGACGCCTGGACCACCCTTGCATATTCCCCAGTCCCATTCGTCTTTACTACCTCCAGTTGTCCATCCTGGATCTGTTTCCATATCCTCATTTAACAATTCAACCTGCGTTGAGCCTCCTCCAGCCTCAAGTGAATATCTAAATAGTGAATCTGACTGTTTGTATAAGCCATATGCATACATTGGCGATGTTATATTGAGAGTGGCAATGTTTACCTGCCCAGAAGATGTATTGAAGATTCCAACTAATGAGCCTACAATTGTATAGGGTTCTCCTCTGAATTCATCATATCCCAATCTTCCAGAAAATGGAACCCAATCTGGGTCGTAATGTATACCTCCAGTAGGCTCTATTAAACCAAGCACATTACCGAGCCATACTTCATCATCATTTGCTCCATTTCCCGGATAATCCTGTAAATCTCTTGCTGCATATGTTCCGCATAACAAAAGAGTTCCAGCAGTAACATTTCCAGTTAAATGCTCTGCAAGTTCATAAACATGATTAGATGTGTCATCATATCCTTCCGTCATTGGTGTACTCCAGGTATTGGCATTTCCATCCCAGTTTGCATTACCTCCATCTCCCGGAAAATCGCCTGTACTCCATATTACTATATCAAACTGATTGATGACAGTATCTGTTATATTTTCTCCTCTCAAATCAGGGGATGTATAATCATCGTTGGTAAACGTCCACTGGTCTATTGCTTTACCATATGAAAACTCTGACTCAGGCATTATAGCTTGACAAGCTGCAATAATGTTATCTATACCGCTCTCCCATCCTATCGGTGTGTTGTCAACTATAAGGAAGCGCGGAGGTGAGGCAGTTGCAGGTGAATATACTGTTATATTTTTCTGATAAGTGTCCCATCCTCCATCGTTATCAGTTACATTGAGGATAACGGTATAATTTCCAGGCGAGGAATAAAGATGACTTACAGTTGCACCATATGCATCTATAATGCCGTTGCCATCAAAATCCCATGACCAGTTTACAATGTATCCATCTTTATCATATGAATATGGAGAGTCTCCTTCAAAAGTTACGCTTCTTGCAGTTGTAACATTTCTAGGACTGTAAGAAAAGCCAGCTATTGGCAAAATATTTGGAACAGTAATAATTATCTCGGTCGAATTTTGCGCTCCATTATCATCAGTAACTATAAGAGTTACAGTATATTGTCCTCCTCTTTCATAAGTATGACTTGGATTCGGACTCGAGGAAGTGTTTCCATCCCCGAAATTCCAGAAATATGAAGCTATTGTTCCATCTGGATCAAATGCATTGGCATAGAAGTTTATTGTCCCATCAATCTCAGGATCCACTTCCCATGTAAAATTCACTACAGGCAGTCTATTGTCTGTTACATTAATAGGCGGAGGAATACTTACGCCAGGCACGCCTGCTCCAGTTGTGGCGTGACCAACTTGTCCTTCATCGTCTATTACAGTTAGGGTAACATTATAAACTCCTGCACTTGCATATCTATGAACAACCATTTTTCCATAGCCTATTTCATCATCACCGAAATCCCATATATAAGTGACTATTATCCCTCCATCTGGATCGTAGCTCTGGCTTGCATTAAATTCTATAATCTCCAATGTCTTTGGGTCCCATGGATTGTATGTAAATATTGCTATAGGTGGAGAAGTACGCAAAATACCTTCCTGAAGAGTTCCTGACATTAAAACTGTGTTGCTTTCTTCATGTATAACTATTACACTTATCTGCCAATGAGTTATGTTGCCGAAAACAGCGGGAGCATTTATATCTATAAATTCTCCTACATCCCATCTGGCGTTTGCGTTGTCATCATGAAAAACTGCATTTTCAGCCTGTATCTCGCCCTGTGAATTGAAGTAAAAATGCTGGCATTCTTCCTCTCCTTTCCATACTGTAATTTTTATCTCTGAAAGTTTTACGTCCTCTCCTCCTTTATGTTCTATGATAACATGCCTATTTTCATCCATATATCCAACAAAGTTAACATCTGGTGATTCTGTTGGTCCACTTATGGAGAATACATATACAGCTAAGACAGAAAATGCACTTATAGCTATAGCTAGAAGGAGCACAGTGCCAACAACTTCAGATACCCCTTCATTTCCCAACTTATTCATGCTATTCATTTCCGAACACCTTTTTATTCTTTCTATTTGTTTGCTAATATTTTGCTAACAATTTAATATCAAAGTGGTATATAAACCTTGCTATTGTTTGACGTGGCGAGCAAAAACGAAATAGATGTTGTTGTGACATCCTTTCTTGCTTTTGTTTAAACTGCGATGTTCCTATGAAATAGTCTTGTGAGATTTTAACAATCCTTCTAAATCTCTCAATAACTCTTACTCCTTTCAAATTTTTACATAAAAATTTAAGTAATCCTTTTTCATATCGAAGCATGAGGCATCAGAAATTATTTACTCCTGGTCCGACAGAGGTAAGAGAAGAGATTTTGCAGGCAATGGCTACCCCACAACTCCATCATCGTTCAAAAGAATTCAGCAAGCTTTATGAAGAAATAACCACAAAATTGCAGAAAGTTTTGTATACTGAAAAGCCAGTTATTGTTTTTCCATCTTCTTCAACAGGAGCAATGGAGGCAGCTGTTGTGAATGGTGTAATGAAGAAATGTCTTAACTTAGTTAATGGAGCTTTTTCAAAAAGATGGTATAAGATAACGGAGATGAATGGTGTGCCATGCGATGCATTAAGCATAGAATGGGATAAAGCAATTAAGCCAGAAATGGTTGAAGAAAAACTCGAAACGGGAGAGTATGACGCCGTCACCCTTGTTTTTAACGAAACTTCAACAGGCTTAATGAATCCTTTGAAGGAGATAGCTGAAGTGGTGAGAAAATATGATGACGTGCTTTTTTTCGTTGATGCTGTTTCTGCTATGGGAGGAGTTAAAATAGAAGTAGATAAGCTCGGCATAGATATGTGCTTGGCAGGCGTGCAAAAATGCTTTGCTTTGCCATCTGGTATAACTGTAGCTTCTGTGAGTGAACGCCTTTTGGAGAGGGCGAATAAAGTTCCACCGAGAAGCTACTATTTCAATTTGCCCTTGATTTATAAATATCATCAGAAGAATCAGACAAGGGTTACACCTCCAATTTCACAGATGTTTGCTCTGAATGCTCAGCTTGATTATATATTGAATGAAGAGGGCTTAGAAAATAGATTCGCCAGACATGAAAAGATGGCTAAAATTGTTCAGGACTGGGCAAGAAAATATTTTGATATATATCCAGAAAGAGGATATGAATCAAAAACCCTTACATGCATTAAGAATACGAGAGGAATATCTGTCAAGGAATTAAATGAAGAACTTGCAAAGCATTATGCTCGCATTTCCAATGGATATGGTGAACTAAAAGAAAAAACGTTTAGAATAGCACATATGGGAGATACACAAATTCAGGATATAAAAGGACTACTCGCCCTTATTGAGGACATTCTGGGACTTTGATGAAGAAGGATATAAGGAAGAAACTGCTTGAAAAAAGAAATTCACTTTCTACATATGAAATTCTTGAAAGGAGTAACAGGATTTTGGAGAAACTAAAGAAGCTGGAAAAATTTGAGAAAGCAAGTACCCTTGCCTGCTATATTTCCTTTGGAAGCGAAGTTTATACACACGGATTGATAAAAGAATATGTCGGAAAGAAGAAAGTTTTGGTGCCAGTTGTAAGTAAAGAAAAGAAGGAAATATTTTTAGCTCATATAAAAAGCTGGAGAGAGCTGGAAAGCGGAACATATGGCATATTGGAGCCAAGAAAAGAATTTTTGAGACCTGTAAGCTATGACGAAGTTGAAGTAATTATTGTTCCAGGAATCGCATTTGATGAAAATGGAAATAGAATAGGATATGGAGAGGGATATTTTGATAAGCTTTTAAAAAAGATACATGCAGTTAAAATTGCCATTGCATATGACTTTCAAATTCTTAAAAAAATTCCAAATGAGAAACACGATGTAAAAATAGATGTAATTATTACTGAAAAGAGAATCATTGAATGCAGTCAGAATTAATTTGGTGATAGAAATAGTGCCGTTAACTTAAGGATTTTTGATAGATATTTTTCATTGGTTAATCTCAAAATGTATTCATGAAAGAGGCAGGCAGAACATGAATAAAAATGATGATTACTTTCACTTGTTTTCAAAAACGTTGAATTTTTT